>CAJKKJ010000106.1 GCA_905200435.1 uncultured Bacillota bacterium
CTAATGGCGGGGAAAGAGGGATTCGAACCCCCGCGCCGTCGCCGACCTCCTAGTTTTCAAGACTAGTCCCTTCAACCGAACTTGGGTATTTCTCCAAAACCAATTTACAAGGTAGATTATAGCACATGTTTTTTGGGTGTGTCAACCTTATTTGGAGAATTTTTTTAAATATTTTGCTTTTTATGCTATTTTTTCATATATTTCACTGGCATTTGTGAAATCTGCTATTTCTTTTATATTATCTAAATATTTGCTTTTATCATTTTCGTAATTTATGTAATATGCATGTTCCCAAAGCTCAATATTAAATAATGGTACCATTCCATATAATAGTGGTGTTTCTTGATTTGATGAATTTATTACATATGATTTTAGCCCTCATGATGAAACTATAAGACCAAAATTTATATATTTTTCACCCTTTTAATTATATGATGATATAAAAAAAGAATTCACTTTAAAATTCCTTTTTTGATTCTTTATTTTCATCATTTATGCTTATTAATAATCCGGATAATTTTTTATATTCTTTTTTGTAGGCATTTGATTTTGAAATATCAAGATCTTGGTTTTCTAAAATATATTTTTCAAATGTTTCTATGTCTTCTTGCATGTTTATATATTCTTTTTTAGGATTCTTTTTTTGGACTAAATCTGATAAATAAGTGTTGTTATTAAATATAACTTCAATATTTATTTTTTGAATAACGCCATATTCACAGTAGTAGCCAACTTGAAATATGTAATCATCACTTGATTCAGATTGAATTATATTAAGGATTGGAATATTTTTATATTTACCAACTTCAATTGGTTCTTTTTCAAATGCCTCATTAAATAAATTTACTAATTCCTGTTTATCAATTTTTTTAATTTTTAGTTCTTCTAAATCATTTAAAGTTATTTTTGTTTTAAACTTTTGAGTGTTAAAGAAGGAACTTATTTCTTTGATTTCGTCCCTATATATTTTTGATGTTGCAAATGATGGGACAGATGTAGGAACTTTACCTACTTCATTTCCTTTTTTGTCATATATAGGAATATAGCAGTCTTTAATTTCTTTGTATTTTAAATTATATCCATCAAATGAGTAGGTTGTTTTATCATTGTAGACATAGTTGTTTTTTACTTCTTTTAAGTTTTGATCTTTTTTTAATGGTTCAATACAGAATATTTCAAACCATCCATCACTTTTTTCTTTGGCAACACATTTTGATACATATGTTGCAGTTATATCATTTTCTGATACTTTTGAACAGCCAACTAGTAATAAGCTTACTATGATTATTTTAATTATTTTCATTTTTCCCTCTTTTCATGATTAGTTATATATTAATTCTTTGATATCTTTTTTTATATATTTTCTTAATGGGATATATGATAGTAAATATGAGTATGTAATTATCAACACAATAAATATAATCATTATGTATTGATTTATTGAAAAATCCAATTTATATATGTGTTTTATTAATAGTATTATTGTTTGAAATGATATTATTGATACAAATAAACCAAATATGTATTTAAAGCAGTATTCAAATATAAATATTCTTTTTATTCTTTTTTTTGATAGTCCAAATAATTGTAGACATCCTATTTCTCTTTTTCTAAAATAAATGTTTAAATATATATTGTTTGCAATGAAAATAAAAGATAGAGTACTTATGGATATTAAGCCAACAAAGAACAGGTTAAGGAAAGTATTTAGAAGATAAATGTTACTTCCGATTTTTTTATACCAATAGCTACTATTGTATTTCAAATCAGTATAAAGTTCATCATCTATTTTTTCTCTTATTGTTACCATAATTTCATTTGATGACTTTTTTTCATCTTTAAATTCTTTTTGCATTTCTTCATACGGAATAAAGATTTGGTTAGTGGCTTCTTTGTTATAGTAGCAGTTTGATTCATAAATATCATTTAAATACATATCATCATTTGTTAATACTCCAACGATTTTGTATTTTTTGTTTTTTATTATTATTTCTTTATTTTCAATATCATTATCTTTTAAATTTTCCTTATAATATTTATAATTTACTATAACTTCATTTGAATTTTGTGGATATTTTCCTTTATACATATATTCTTTTTTGCCAATAACTGTTTCTTGTTTTGGTAACAAGATATAGTATTCGTTTTCATTATCTGCGAATATATAATTTTCATACTTTGAACATTCGTATTTATTGCACATATAATTATAGTTTTCTTTTTCTAAAGATAATGTTGTAAATGGATATTTTTTATATAAATAGTTCATATATTCCTTTTTGAAGTTAAGTTTTAAAGATATACATGATAGTATAATTAAAAACAATAATGCTTGAAAAATGCAAGAAAATCTGCTTTTATTTGCAAGGTATCTACTAATTGAATATTTAAAATCTATAGGAAACTGCTTGGTTTTGGAGTTATCTAATATTATATCATTACACTTTATAAAATTTCTTTGTTTAATTTCTTCTACTTTTCCATATTTTATGTTTATTATTTCGTCAGCTACACAATCAAATATGTTTGAGTGTGTAGATATGATTATTATTCGATTTTTGGTTTTTATTTGTTTAAAATAATCAACAATTTTACTGGCATTTGTTTTATCTAATGAAGCTGTCGGTTCATCTGCTATAATTATTTTGGGATTAGATATGATTGCTCTTATTATTGATACTCTTTCTCTTTCACCAATTGATAATTCCGATGGCATTTTATATAATAAACTTTGAAGTCCAAACATTTTTGATAGTTCTTCTACTAATTTGTAATCATTTTTTATTAATAACAGATTATCTTTTATTGATAAATGACTTATTAACAAACTTTGTTGAAAAACATAACCTATTTTTTTCCTGAATTGATTTTTATTTTTTAGTTTTTTTATATTTTCATTATCCAGTGTATATGTACCTTCATAATTATTATCTATTCCGCCTATTATGTTTAATAGTGTAGTTTTACCACTTCCACTTATACCCTTTAATATGTAAATTTTACCATAATCTAGTTTTAAATTTACATTATCTAGAACTTTTCTATCATATTTTTTTGTTATATTTTTTAATTCTATCATAATAAATCCCCACTATTTTTTATTAAATCATACCAGTTTTTGGTTTTTATTTTTTTATATGTTTTATTTGAAAATATTTTTGATAGCCCTATTAAAATAACAAACATTATTATGCTTCCAGTAAAATCATAATTAAATAATCTAAAATTAAAGATATTAAATAAATCATTTATTATATTTAGAAATATTGCCAGTAATAAGGCAATTAAAAGTGATTTAATGAATTCTTTTGATATATTGATTATATCTTTTTTTTCTAAATTTTTTTTGACTATTTTTATATCATACCCATATAATTGATACACACTAAATACATACATAGTATTGATTATATTTATTTTCATTGATTCGTAGTAATATACTAGCGATAGAAAAATTGCAACTATGGTTATCGGTAATAGAAATGCAGCGAATGACTCAAAGGTGTGATACATATTTGCATAAGCATTTGATATTGGTTGTATATATATTTTTTTGTCATATAAGCTATTGTTTTTATATTTGTTATAGGCTTTTATCATATTTGATGTTTTATTATAAAATACATGATATACTCCTTTGCCTGTATCTTCTTCATTGTAACCTTTTATGCCATCATTTATATATTTTTGATTAAATTTACCATTTACAAAATATCTTTTGTTTACTTCATCGCCCATTGCTTTAAAATAGTCATCTTTTAATGGTTTTAAAATACCTACTACTTTTAATTTATGAATTCCGTCTAGGGTTTTAATGGTTACATTTTGTCCAACTAAGCTTTTGGGATCATCTAGATTGCTTGCTAAGTCATATCCTAAAACTACTTCGTTTTCATGTTGTGGATATTTTCCATACATAAATATATTTTTTAGTGGCAAGGCTTTTTCATTTGATGGTAGTGTTATTATTTGAGATATAAAGTCTGTTTTATCAATCATAGTATCATTTCTTTGTACTGGTATATTTAATGAATAAGAAAAATCTACTGATAAAACATTTTTGTCTTTAAATACTTTTTCACATTCTTTTGATAAATTAGGAACTGGGCAGTACACATTAAGATAATTTACTTTATAAGTACTTTGGATTGTTTTTGATAGTTTTTGATTTATATTGAAACAGAAAAAGGTTATTAGAATACTTATTATAAAAATTAGTTCTAATAAAATGTTTATTTTTTTATTTCTTTCTAAATTTCTTTCTTTTTTTATATAT
>CAJKKJ010000107.1 GCA_905200435.1 uncultured Bacillota bacterium
AGTAATTTTTTCATTTTTTTCCTCCTAGCAATATTATGAGTATTTAATTTTTTTTTATACATTTTTTTAAAATTCGCAATTTCCTGGTGTTCTTGGATAAGCAATAACATCTCTTATATTATCAACACCTGTTAAATAAATTAATAATCTTTCAAATCCCATTCCAAATCCTGAATGAACACAAGTTCCATATTTCCTTAAATTCAAATACCATTCCAAACCATTTTTATCCATTCCAAGTTCATCCATTCTTTGAACAAGTTTTTCATAAGATTCTTCTCTTTGAGATCCTCCCATTAATTCTCCAGCTCCTGGAACTTCTAGATCAACAGCAGCAACTGTTTTACCATCATCATTTTGTTTCATATAAAATGCCTTTATATCTTTTGGCCAATCAGTTACAAATACAGGTCCATCAAAATATTCAGTTATATATTTTTCATGTTCTTTAGCTATATCTTCACCTTGTTTAGGTTCAAACTCCCATTTAACATCAGCTTTCTTTAAAACTTCAATTAAATCATAATGTGTAATACGAGCAAATTTAGAATTAATTAATTTATTTAATTTTTCTAATAATCCTTTTTCTACAAATGAATCAAAGAAATTCATTTCATCTTTACAATTATCTAAAACATATTTTACAACATATTTTAACATATCTTCCATTATTTCCATATCACCATTTAAATCACAAAATGCAATTTCTGGTTCAATCATCCAAAATTCACTAGCATGAGTTTTAGTATTTGAATTTTCAGCTCTAAATGTTGGACCAAATGTATAAGTCTTTTTATAAGCAGTTGCAAATGTTTCAGCTTGTAATTGACCAGATACTGTTAAAGATGCCATTTTACCAAAGAAATCTTTGCTATAATCAACTTTACCATCTTTTGCAATTCTATTTAAATCAAGTGTAGTAACTTGGAACATTTCACCGGCACCTTCACAATCACTAGCAGTAATTAAAGGAGCATTAAAATATACATAGTTTCTTTCTTGGAAATATTTATGAATAGCATATGCGGCAACACTTCTTACTCTGAATACAGCTTGAAATAAGTTAACTCTTGGTCTTAAATAAGCTTGTTCTCTTAAAAATTCACGAGTATGTCTTTTTGGTTGCATTGGGTAATCTTCAGGACAATCTCCTAATAATTTTATACTTTCAACTTTCATTTCAAAATCTTGGCCACTACCTTCAGATTTTACAATAGTTCCTTTTGCTTCTATAGCTGATCCTATATGCATTTTAGTTATTTCTTCAAAACCATCTATACCACTACTATACACTAATTGTACATGTTTAAAATATGTTCCATCTGAAAAATCAATAAATCCAAAATCCTTTTGTTTACGATGATTCTTAATCCAACCACTAAGTGTTACTTCTTTCCCTAAATATTCTTCAATTTTTTCATATAAATCTTTTACATCCATTTTGTATTCCTCCCTTAACAAAAAAAGTTAATGATTAAAGAGGCGTATTACCGCGGTACCACTCTTTTTATCATTAACTGATATCTCATTTACTATAACGGATTTACCCGCCCTTTCCTACTATCTTCAAAAAGGGGATTCAGTGTTGTTATTCGTATTTCACTTAATGCCAGTTTCCACCATATCCAGCTCTCTATTATTAGTAATAAATACTACTCCTCACTTCACAATCGATGATTTAATTATATAACATTTAAAATATTTGTCAAGTACATATCCTATTTTTTTATAACAATAATTGGTATTTCCATTTCATCTTTTGTTAAACCAGTATGATTACCATTTATTTTTTTACTATCATCATATTTATCTAACATATTATAAAATGCATAACCTTTTTTACATATACTTGTATATTCACCCAAACAATCTTTAGCATATTTTGAAATATTCTTACCAAAAAAATCAGCACTTATTAAATCTTTTGTATCATATATAATCATTGAATTATTATAATCCTTTTTAAATTCCTCAATAAATTCCATTCTATATTCATATTTTACAAAATATGTTGCAGTTCCCAAATCAATACTAGGTAAAGCATAAAAATATTTATTGTATTTATCAAAATCCATTGTAACAACTTTATTTATATTTGTTTGGCCATGATCAGCAATTAAAACAATTTCAAAGTTATCATTTTTATTTGTAAACTCTTCTAATGCCATTTCTAATTCATTAATTTTATTGAATACATTACTATTATTTAATCCGTATCTATGTTCAAGTGTATCAATTTCGGGCAAATATAAATACGTAAATGTTTTTTCATTATTCTTGATTACATGATTACTTATTATATCAAAAGCTTCATTATATGAACTATAACCATATGATTTATTATTCCCAATTACATATTTTGAATACCTTGTTTCTAACAAATTTAGAGGATAAATTACATTAACACTTCGATTCATTTTATTAAAACAGCATTCTTTTTTAAACATTTCATCATTTGTTAATTCTACATCTTCATTTGTTATTCTATCCTTTAGTAATAATGTATAATATGATTTTTCTTTTTCTCTATTATAACTATACCATCCAAACAATCCTGTTTTTGAAGGATATTCTGCTGTTATTAAACTATTTAAAACACATCCTGTTGCAGAAGGAAAAATAGTAACTGCTTTCCCTTTACAATTTCTTTTAAGAATAGAATTATTAGATAATCTTTTAATTATATTATATCCTAACCCATCTACCAAAATCAAAATAATATTTTGATCATTTTTTATATACTTCTTTAATTCTCTCATATTATGATTAAGCATAAAGTTTTTCCCACAATAATTATATATAACTCTAGCAATATCTACTATATTCCTATTATTATAATTAGGATAAAATAACTCATTTCCATTTAATTTCCTCATTTTATTAAGCCCTTTCTATAATTTTCTTCTAATTTTTTTATTTTAGTTTTACCAATTTCGGTTTTAGGAACGTTATATTTATCAATAAAAATAACATCATCGACCATCAAACCGATAGCATTATATATATTTCTTTTATATTCCGCACTAATTTGTAATTCGTTACAATCAAACATTTTATCAAATTCTTGAACAATAATTACTTTATTATCAAGATTTAAAAAGTAATAATCTAAAAGATTATATTTTCCATTAATTTCATCAACTATTTTTCTTATAATGCTAATTGAATATTTTTTTCCATCTTTATATAAAATATTATTGATTTTTCCAACTACATACAAATGCTCATTTTCAACATACCCTATATCTTGAGTATTAAAATATTTTTCATTATTGTATATAATAAATTGTTCCGTTTCACTATAATTTAAATAATAGGAAAATAGATATTCGGAGGCTATTAAAATATATCCAGAAGTAAAATTTCTTGGTTCAAAAATAATTCCGTTATTCAAAAAAAGTATCTTTACATCACTTTCATTTAATTTGCCACAACTTGTAAGATTTTCACTTGAAAAAACAATCTTTCTACTTGTATCATGGCAAACTGTTCCACACATTTCAGTCATTCCATATGAAGGAACAAAACAATTTAAATTTAATTTGTACCTATTACATTTTAAGACAAAATCATCAATCACCTTTTTTTCAAGAGGCTCACCACCAACATATAGTGTTTTAAGCGATGATAAATTACATTCTTTAAATTTATCACAAAGTATTATTTGCTTTAAATTGAAACTCGAACAAGCTATAAAGCTAACTTTTTTTTCATCAATTATTTTACCCCATAACTCTACGTTTTTCTTAAACATATTTGGTTTTAACAAATATGTTGTTCCGCCAACATAAATATTTAAAAAAATAGTTGTCATTAATCCTAAAATATGAGAAAAAGGCAAATAACTAAAATTAATAAAATTATTTTTATCAATACATTTCTCAAAACAATTCAAAGTTCTTTTAATTTGATTATTATTCAATGGTACAATTTTACTATTTCCCGTAGTTCCTGAAGTTTCTTGCATTATAATGCATTGGTTCTTATCAGTAACATCAGAATGATCAAAAACAATACTATTATCATTATTAATATTAATATACTCATAATTGCTTAACAATATATCATCATTAATATCAAAACATGATATTATTATAGCATTTAACTTGTTCTTTTTTAATTCTTCTAATTTATATTTTAACTTTGTAATATTGTTATCATAGTTTTTTACTATAGGTATACACCCACTATTCATTGTAGCTAAAATCAATGCAATTGACTCTATATCATGACTATTTAATACAATGGCATTAATATTTTTTATA
>CAJKKJ010000108.1 GCA_905200435.1 uncultured Bacillota bacterium
ATTTATTTTATCATTTTTCATATTCAATTTTAATTTATTTTATTTAATAATATTTATAGTCTTATTTATTAAAGTAATTTCCTTTTATATAAATCTTAATTATTTATTTAATTTATTTATACTAGAAAGAATAATGTACAAATTTAATTTTAAAATCATAAAGAGAATAAACAGTATAAATCATATGTATAAAGGAAGAACTCATATGATAAATAATGTCAAAGAAAAAGATTTTTTAATAAACATGTACAAACAAAAACGAGATTAGCTCTCGTTTTTGATTTCAACATTTCGCCATAAAACATTATGGTAATTATTATAAGTTATTTCATATTTAATCTTGTAGTTGCCAACATTATTTGTATTGATATCTGTAATAGGGTTATTAGTATCTTCAGCTAAATAATAAACTTTATTAACAGTATAATTAGATACATCTAAACCATTTTCACTAACCATAACACCAGGATCATTAAATTCTTCACCTTTATTGAGAGAAATATTTGAACTTCCTTTTAATGCAGAAGTAATTAAATTTCCACTAAATGTAGTCGTTATTTCAGTTCCAATACTACTATTATCAATTCCATAAGATTGTGTAAACAATTCATATGATGCTTTAACAACAAATGTAGTAGGAGCACTAATTTGATATTCAAAAGTTGTACCTTTTGTAGAACCAATACTAACAAGTTCACCATTTTCATTTTTAATATAAATATTATAAACAACACTACCTAATTTTTTATTATTTTGATCAATTCTTTTATTTAAATATTTGTTTTGATCTCTTTCAGATTTATAAACACTAGCAAAGTAAGTTTTTAAAAATTCAGTGTCAAGATATTTAGGGGTAGCAATGGCTTCCCAAGATAAACTAGCTCTTAAATTATTAATACTTACATTTAGATTAGTAACATCATTAAGTCTTGCAAATCTGTCAGAAACTTCAGTAGGTGCTGTACCAGATTTAAATAATTCATAAGTAATATATTCTTTAGGAGTATATTCACTTGCCAATTTAGCAGGATATGTTTCTTTTTCAATAGCAACACTTTCAACACCAGCAGAAGAAATCTTAAATGTAGCATTTTTACTAAACATCTTATTAGCGATAGCAGCCCATAATCTATGATTTTGGGTACTACTTAATACATTGTAATAGCCTTTATCAGCATAACCAGTTAATTCAGGGTATCCATACCATAAAGCAATTGAATAATTTGGATTATATCCAGCAACCCATAAATCATTAACAGCATTATAACTCATTTTATATCTTCTCATAGTTTGAGCATCAAAGTTTGTTGTACCAGTTTTAGCAGCAACTTCACCACCAACATAACTAATGTAAGGATATGATTTAGCAGTATCTTTCAATATACTAGTCATCATATAAGAAGTTTGTGTACTCATAGCCTTTTTAGTAGTAACTTTATTTTCAACAGTTTCATCAGTTTGTCTATAAACAAATTTAGTAAAACTATGTGGAGTATGATAGTAGCCACCATTAGCGAATGCAGCATAAGCACCAGCCATAGAAAGAGGTGATTCACCGCTAGTAGTACCATTACCATAAGAACCAATAGCATGGGCTTCATGAATGTAAGTGCCACCTTCATATTCAGGATTTAAATTTAAATTTGTAACAAATTCTCTAATTTTAGCATTATTAATAGATTGGAAAGCTTTTAAAGCAGGAACATTACGTGATCTAATAATAGCAGATCTAAGTGTTTCAAGGCCATCATAACCACCATCCCAGTTATAAAGATTTGAACCAGCTGAATAAGTATGAGCTTCATCAACAACAGGACCATAAGTAGACCAGTTATTATATTCAATTCCAGGACCATAATCATATAAAGGTTTAGCAGTTGAACCAATTTGCCTTTTTATATCAGTAGCATAATTAAAGTTCCATACACCAGTCATATTTCTACCATTTGCAACAGCAACAATACCACCAGTATTAACATCAAGAACAACACTACCAGCTTGAACTTTATCATTTTCCCATTTATATCCTTCACCATTAAAAATCTTATTCATGGCATCTTGTTTACTTCTATCCATAGTAGTATAAATTTCAAGTGGAGTAACATAAGGATTAATACCTTTACCATTTTCATCTTTTGTAAAATTATAAATTTCATCAACTACAGTATCAATAAATGATTGATATTCAGAACCATAAGATATACTATCAACAAGTAAACTTTCAACAGGTATAGATTCAGCTAATTTTCTTTCTTCACTTGTAATATAACCATGTAATTCCATTAAGTATAAAACAGTACTTCTTCTAGCAGAAGCAGCTTTTGGATTTTTAAATGGATTATAAGCATTAGGAGCCTGGAATAATCCAGCAAGTAGTGAAGCTTCCGCTAAATTTAAATCTTTTGCATGTTTGCCAAAGTAAGTTTTTGATGCTTGTTCAACACCACATGCACTTGCACCTAAACATGTATCATTAGCATATAATTCAATAATTTGTTGTTTTGTATAATTCTTTTCAATTTGGAATACAGCTACATAAACATCTTTGAATTTACGCACTATACCTTTTATACCATGTGAATCAGTACCATTAATATTGTTCTTAGCAATTTGCATTGTAAGAGTAGAAGCACCACCAGCAGCTTTTCCAAGAAGTTGGCCAAAAGTAGCTTTTGCAAATCTTGGAATATCAACACCATTATGTTGGAAGAATCTAGAATCTTCAGTAGCAATAATAGCATCAACTAACACTTCAGATAATTCATCATAGGTTATTTTCTCACGATTTCCTTCAGAAGGAAATAAACGTGCGAATTCTTTACCATCTTTATCATAAAGAACTGTAGCTTCTGTTTTAACTAAATTATCAGGATTGAATTTTTCAGTACTCATAACAATATAAGCAAAGAATACTCCAACACTAAGTAATCCTAATAGAAAGAATACACATAGAACAATTAGTCCGTAGCGCAAAACGGTAACTATAATTTTTTCGTCTTTTTTCTTTTTTGTTTTAGAATTCTTGGTTTTATTCTTAACAACTTTTACATTATTTTTTTTATTTTTATTAATTTTTTTCTTTTGCACAAACATACCTCGTTTCCAACATATAAAACTAACTACCAGTGTTTCTAAAACAGTAACAATTAAACTAATGTACCATTTGGTTAAAAAAAGTAAAATCACAAGTAGAAGTATAGAACTAAGTCCTATCAAAAAGTAGATCTTATGTGATAGAACAAAATCATATGAAATAAAATAGATTTTCTTAATTTTATCCCATATATTTTTCATAAATTTTTTAAATTTCATTATTACCTCCAAAATATAAATATTCAATTATTTGTAAAAAATCACAACGAGGATTATACTTATCCTTTATTAAATATCCTTTTTCGATAAAATATGAATGTGGAATAGTAGATTTATTATTATTTTTAATATAATCAAATAAATCTTCTGCTTTTAAATAATAAGTTTCGCCTTTAGTAGTAAATCTAACTATCAAAAAACCTATTCCTCCATGTCTAACAATATTCTCCAGATGTTTAATTTGATGTGCATGAATATTTCTAAGAGGAAAATTTTCACATTTTGTTTCTTTTGCTTCAAAGTCAATATACTTTCCTTTATATATACCATTATAATCAGTTGTTGATGGAATTCTAAAATGACCTTCTTTAATAACAGCATCATTCTTATTGGAATAATCAACTTTACTAATTGTAATAGGAGTAGGTTTCTTATAAATAACAGCTTTATCAGTAAGTAAATAATACTCACAAGTAGCATTTAAATCAGCTTCTAAATTCATCCCTCTATTACTATAATTAATCTGATGTTTTGGTTTTACAATACCCTTAGGATAGTTCATACACCTCACCAAAAATATTATACTATATATTTCATTTTTTTTAAAGTTGTCTCCAATTATATTGTAAAAAAGTGTAAAATGTGCTATTATTAAAATGGTGATAAAAATGTATGATTTAGATGGTAAAGAAATTAAGATAGTAACAGATGATGAAATTGAAAATAATAAAATTGATGATTTAGAGGACACAATAGATTTAACCAAAGTTATAGAGGAGATAAAAGAAAATGGATAAAGAGTATATAAATGGTTTTTTAAATTATTTAACATCAATATATAATTATAATAAAACAAATAATCCTGATTTTGTTATGGAACCAAATATGGTATATACATTATTAATTACTTATGGTATCGTAGGAGCAAAAGAAAGCATAGAA
>CAJKKJ010000109.1 GCA_905200435.1 uncultured Bacillota bacterium
AAAGGGAAATTTGTAAAATAAAAATGATTATAAATAAATGAATTAAAAATCATTTATTTATATAATAAAAACATATTCATATATGAATGAACGGAGGGAATTTCGTGAAAAAAGAGAAAATATATTCTTTAACTGTAAAGGGGGATAATACATTAAAAACATTCTTTGAAAGATTTTATGTTTTACCAAAGGAAGGGAAAGAATGGGGAGAAGCTGAAAAAGTTAATTAACAATAACAATTATACATATTAAAAAGAGAAGTGGTATTTTGTAAATAAATATAGCAAAGAGTAGTATAAAAGATAATTAATAATAGGAGTAGTTATAATACTACTCTTGTTTTATTTTATATTGGGTATTAAAAATTATAGCTTTAACACACATTAGAATCAGCACAAGCTATCAGAATGCTATATAAGACTATTTAAGATAGTTTGTAGTATATTTGTTAGTTAAGTTGTAAAACGTATTAAATTGGCTTGTAGAGAGTTTTAAAGCTATATGCAAATAGAATGTGATGGATAATGGAATATAATGTTGAATTAATGTGATGGACAATATAAATGAGGTGGATAATGATAATGGAATATAGTGATATGATGGAATGTAATGTGTGTTGATGTGGAATGTAATATTTGTTGAGATACGGTTAAACACAGTATACCTACAATCAAAATAAGCAATGTTGTTGATGTGGAGTAATAATATGATAAACACAAAAATTACACTTTTAATTCTCCCGACCCGACCACCTCTTCCGACTAGCTCTAAACATTAATAAAAGTCGAGAAAATTGGTGTTTAGTCGAGATTTAGAAAATTAGTGAAAAGGTGTAAAAAATGAAGATAAGCACAGTAAAAGCGATATTCTCCCGACCAGCTTTCCGACTAAGAATTGAATGCGAATGATAATGTTAAATTAATAAAAATAATTCGTGTTTATAGATGTTAATACATAACACTATATGTAGTTATTAAAACTACTTGTTATACAAATATTGTAAATCAAAAATGAGAAAAAAATAAGGTTTTAGGACGACTATGTATGTAAAATTTTGAGAAAAGTTGAAAAGTGTTGATATGACTAGCTTGTAGCGTTCGTTAACATCAATTATCATAATTTTTAAAAAAATATCATAATGAAATCAACTTCGACATAGCATGAATTATTTCGCTAAATTTTAATTTAACGAAATAAATCTAAATATTTTAAGTTGTGTTGAATTTTAAAATTTTAGAATTACACAAAAGTATAAATACTAAGTTGTAAAAAAACTTTAATTTAAAATTTTGTAGAAATAGAAGTGATTAATTAATTTTGAAGAGGGGGGTATATAAATATTTAAAAAATGATAGTGAGGATATTTTATTACCTATCCTGCTTACAATATCAATCACTAAGTTTTTTAGATCCAAGAAAGTTTTTAGACCCATTTTTAGTTTTAGTACCATTTTTAGAACCATTTTTAGTTTTAGTACCATTTTTAGAACCAATTTTAGTTTTAGTACCAAATTAAAATTAAGATGAAAATGTACACTCTCATCTTAATTTTTTGAACCTTAAAGATACCAACAAACGGCACAACCATGCGTTTTCTGTGAATTTGTAGTGATAAAAAAATGGTTCTAAATCTTTATATAATTAGTACCAAATTTAGAACTAAAAAAAACTAAAGTTTTAGAACTAAATCAAACTAAAGTTTCAATCTTAGAACTAAAATATGATAGGGGGGTATATTTTACTTAGATATGAAATTCGCAGAAAACTTAATCCCAATAAAAAATTCTGCATTTAATAAAAAAATGCGACATCAAATACGACATCATAAGAACTATTAATGATTCATGAGATTTAATTTTATAAAATAATTATTAATACTATAAAATATTGATTTTAAAAGATTTGATTAATAGAGTATGGTACTACTAGAGGTATTACAACTGAAATGCCTCATAGATAATTAAATCTTCTTGAAGTGGCTTGTAGAAAGGTATACAAGGATATAAAGTAGAATACTATAATTTTTATTTTAGAAATAGCAGTATACAATAAACTTTCCCAGAAAATAAGGCTTTAGAGATGTTTTGTAAAATTTATACATTTACCTAAAAAATAATATAACTTGCTTTTTGCTTCTTTTTGGCAAGAGGTTTTTTAATTTAGTGAAACAGAGTGAAGCTAAATTGAAAAAGATGGTCATCAAAAAGAAGAATATATCTAAATAAAATTTAAATTATTACTAACGCCCTTCGGTTGTTTTTACTTTTTGTACTGAACCGTTTGATTTATTCGGCACAAGGCACTCATAAATCTGCACTACTGCCAGCAAAAAGTAAAACAAAAACTGGCTTATTGTGAATTTAAAATTTATAACCCCATTTCAAAAAGTATATATAAATAATTAAATAATAAATATAATAGTATTTCTGAAATGGGGTTTTTACTAATAATCAAATAAACTATAATAGGAGGTACTAATGAGTACAAAGACAAATGCCAATGCTCATGCAATAATCAGTAACATGAACAAGTTTAAAATTGGAGATGGATATACATATAAGGATATATGTATGATATGCAAAATTAAAGAATATAAGAGTGGTAGCAACTCTAGGAATAAACAAATGGGTACATTTAATGAGTTATTCAATATTGAAGAAAGTAAGAGAGGTAAAGCAGTTATATATACAATAATATCTAAAAAAGAAATTACAGATAATAAATTAGATGTTTTAGTATCAGAGAGTCGAGGAAGATCAGAAGGATCTAGAAATAATTACGATGGAATATTTAAAGATAATTTGGTTAATTCTTTTATATACTTCTGTTTTAAATTAGCAGAACAACGAGGAATATTTAAAGATGAAAATGTAGATGATTTCTGTATAACAACAAGTAAACATAATATGATGTGTGAAATTGGAATAAGAAATAGATATAATACATATATTGCAGTAAATCAACCGTATAATTTCTGTAATCAATTAGGGGTTGAAAGAATTATATTTAATTTTGCTATGACAAAGATTAATAATAATACAAGTAAGGCATTTGATAGGGTTATTTCAAGTGCAGTAAAGTTAGGATTAGTTATTCAAGAGAATAACATGAGTGTTGTTAGATACAAGCCTTTAGAGGTTAAAGATGATATAGTAGTGGATTGGATTAAAACAAAAACGATAAAAGACTTTGCTAAGAAGAATGAAAGAATAGACATAGAATTGATGAGACAAAAATTCGCAAAAGATATGAATTTTAAAACAGTTGGAGCCTTATATTCAACAAATGATAAAGAATTAATATCAAAATTTCATTCAAGGATTAATGAGTACACTGTTGCAAAATATGGAATACTAGAAAGTTATCGAGTGATGGAGCTGCATATGAAGAAAAGTGTTGTAAGTAATTATCTTCAAAAATTTGATAATATAACACTTCAAGAATTAATTGAAGTAGGAAATCAGAAATTTATTGAGAAGCAATATAAGAACTTTAAAAATATGTATGAGAACTATTTTAAAAAAGGTTATAATACTAAAAATGCTTGTGTACAAGGAATGAAAAACTATTTAGAACAAGCAGATAAAATAATATATTATTTGTTGGATATAAATTCAAATAAACTTGACTTTATAATAGGTGGAGATTTAACAGTAGACATGGTAAGTGGAGAAATAATTGAAAGAGAAGAAGAAGGGTCTTTTGAAAATTTTAAACTTGAGCTTAAAGAAAATTCTTATGTGGAGGCAAAAGTAAACTAAATAATTTATATAACTGAATAGAATTTTATTGATACAGATATGAAAAAAATTATTTTTTATAAATTTTTGATATAAAATTACAAAAAACACTTTACATATTTTTATTTGTTATATAAAATTAATTCATAAAAATAAATAAAAAAAGCCCACAACTCTTATATATCAGCCTAGGAAACTGATGTATAAGCCAAACTTATGATGTGCTAGGAACACAAGATAAGCCGTTAGTGAACTTTATTCATATCATTTTTGATATGGTTATTATAATAAGTATTTAAAAAAAATGCAATAGTAAATTTTAGATGTTTATATATAAATAAGTTTTTAACAGTCTAGTGTTTAAGCACTAGGCTTTTTTTGTTGTTTAAAAATTAAATACTGAAAAATCCTGTATGGTAAGTGGTTAAGGAATAACACTATAAA
>CAJKKJ010000110.1 GCA_905200435.1 uncultured Bacillota bacterium
TTCATCTATATCAGTCATCACATCTTCGTACTCTTTTTTCAAATTTTCCAAATAATTATCTAACTTATCAGTATTTTTTTTATTGAAATTAAGATAAAACTCTATATCAGATTCCAGTGTAACTAGTGTTTCTATAGATAATGGTTTTACAGTTAAAGAAGATGGTTCTAATATTTCTTTATACATTTCTTCGAACTTTTTCTTTTCATCCAAATCTGTTATTTGTTCAATCAAAAATTCAATATTTTCCATTATAGAAGTTATATTATTTTGTTTTTCTTTTATTATATTTTGTTTTCTTCTTGTTTCTTCTTTTATTTCAGTACTAAAAACATTTTCTTTGTAAAGACCATCAATTTTTTCTATATATTTCTTTTTCTTTTTTTCTTTTAAAAAACCTTTATCAAATTTGTTCATATATTTTTCGACCTCATTTGGTGTTGCATATTTAGAATTAATAACAACAACAGATGTTTTATTCATAATGCTATTATTATTTGATTCCAAATGTAAAGTAATGTTACAGCTTTGATCTGAAAACAATTTTGTTTCAAAACTAAATATAAAATTTGTATTAACTAATGGAAACATTTTACCTGTATATAATTCTTTAGCAAATGTAATTTTTTTATATTTTACTAATTCATATACTATTTCTATAGATGGACTAGTTTTATATTTTAAGTCAAATTTTATACTACCATTTTCCAGTTGTTTGCCAAAAAATTCTTTTATTGGTTTTTCAACTAAACCATATAACAAACTTTTTCTTACATTCTTTTCATCCTTTATATTTTTAAATACAGATTTATCTAAATTTTGATCATAAAAATATCCCATATCCAAAGATTGAATACACAAAAAACTTTTTGATTCAATTGATTGAACATTACAAATTGTTCCTTTATAGTATTGTTTCATAATTATTCCTCTTATATAGTAATATACATTAACAATTCTTAATCAGATTGTCAATACATTTTATTATATATCGATATTAAAAGTTCTAGAATCTTTACATATTTTTATATTATAGTTTAACACATACAACAAATATGTTAAAATTTTTTATTTTTTTTAACACATTTGCAAAAAACGTTAACTTTTTATATATTTTTTAACAAAACAAAACTGCATAAAATTATTATTCTATGCAGATTATTTTTATAAATTATATTTTTTATTTTCTATACAATCTAAAATATTCTTAACAAATTCATCTTTAGATAAAGTAGTAGTTTCCATTTCACCAAATCTTCTATAACTAACTAAGTTATCATTCATTTCTTTATCACCAACAATAATAGTTAAAGGAATTTTTTTAGCTTGACTTTCTCTCATCTTATAAGATAATTTTTCATCTCTATCATCTAATTTAACTCTTATATCATGATCATTAAGTTCATTATATAAACTATTGCAATATTCTAAATGAGCATCATTATTAACAGGAATAATATTAACTTGTACAGGTGAAAGCCATAATGGGAAAGCACCCTTTGTTTCTTCAATTATAAAAGCAGTAAAACGATCAAAAGTACCAAATATAGCTCTATGTAAAACAACAGGAACTTGTTTTTTACCATCTTTATCAATATAAGATAAATCAAATCTTCTAGGAAGTAAGAAATCCAATTGACAAGTTGAAAGTGTTACTTCTGGTCCAACAGCTGGTTTAACCTCAACATCAAGTTTTGGTCCATAGAAAGCTGCTTCACCTATAGCTTCAAAATATTTAACGCCAAGTTCATTTAAAACTTCTCTTAATTTAGTTTCAGCTTGATTCCACATTTCATCATCATCAAAATATTTTTCTTTATCTTCAGGATCACGAAGTGATAATCTAAATTTATAATTTTTAATACCAAAATCTTTATAAACTTCAAGTATTAAACTAACAACTTTTTTAAATTCATCTTTAATTTGTTCTGGAGTTACAAACAAGTGAGCATCATTTTGACACATACATCTAACTCTTTCAAGTCCTTTTACAGCACCAGATGCTTCGTAGCGGAAATCAGTTGCGAATTCACCAATTCTTATTGGTAAATCACGATAAGAATGTAATTTGTTTTTATAAATCAACATATGATGTGGACAATTCATTGGCCTTAAAACAAATTCTTCATCATCGACTTTCATTGATGGGAACATATTTTCTTTATAATGATCCCAGTGTCCAGATGTTTTATATAAATCAACAGTTCCAACACATGGAGTATATACATGTTCATAACCTAAATGTTTTTCTTTTTTATAAATATAATTTTCTAATTCTTTACGAATAATTGCGCCATTAGGTAACCAAAGTGGCATACCAGAGCCTACTAAATCATTATTCATAAATAATTCTTGCTCTTTACCAATTTTACGATGATCTCTTGCCTTAGATTCTTCTAAATAAGCTAAATAATTATTTAAATCTTCTTCATTTTTAAAGCATACTCCATATATTCTTTGAAGCATTTTATTATTAGAATCACCTTTCCAATATGCTCCTGAAACTTTTAATAATTTGAAATATTTAATTTCTTTTACAGTATCAACATGAGGTCCACGGCAAAGGTCAGTAAAATCAC
Source organism: uncultured Bacillota bacterium (assembly GCA_905200435.1). GTDB lineage: Bacteria > Bacillota_I > Bacilli_A > RF39 > UBA660 > CAG-884. The sequence goes on from CAJKKJ010000110.1 coordinate 2,580, forward strand.
CTTGTGTATAACATGAAATAACATTTTCATTTTCATCCATTCTAGAAATTAAATCCAATTTATAAGGATCATCTTTAAACATATCAAGTGCTTCTTCTTTAGATATTTCATGTCTAACTATTCTCTTACCATCTTTAGATATTTTTTTCATTTCTTTTTCAATTTTTGCTAAATCATCATTGTTTAAAACATCATCACCTAAATCAATATCATAATAGAAACCATCTTCTATTACAGGTCCTACCCAAAATTTAGCATTTGGATATAAATGTTTTACAGCTTGCGCAAGTAAATGAGCACAACTATGATTTAATACACTTAAATTTTCATCTTCTTTAATATTTATCATTTTTATCATCCTTTCTAATACAAAAAAGACACTCCCTAAAAGGAGCGTCTATACGCGGTACCATCCTACCTTATAACTTAATTTTTTAACGATCTTTTGACCGGAAATATCTTTCGATTTTCAGCTCCAAGGTAGTAACTATTATTCTAATTTATTGGTTTTCACCATACACCAACTCTCTAAAAAATATCAAATAATAATCTTGTCCTCTTCCTCACTTGATAACTAAATTCTATCACTTTTTAATAGTTTGTCAAGTTATTTATAAAAAATTACTTTAAAATGTCACTATTTATATATCTATTAATAATATCTTCCCTAGCTTCTTTACTAGTCTTTTCATTATTATAATCATTAGTCATCATAACACCATCTTTTGTAAATGCTTTTTCACCATTAAGTAAAATATCAAGAGCCATTTTATTTAAATCAATATTTATAAAATCTTTTAAATCATCTTTTTTAACCCATTTAACAACATGTTTTGCATTTTCTTCATCAGTTATTTCTTTATGAATATCACTATTTAAATGACCATAAACAAAATTTAAATAGGCATACCTATTAACTCCTTTATAACCAGCATAAAAATGATTTACAACCTTAAAATTACTAACAAAATCAACAGAAATATCACTATAGCCTGTTTCTTCATAAACTTCTCTCTTACAAGCTTCTATACAAGTTTCACCATCTTCAATACCACCCATAACAAAAGATTTACAATTTCTACCTTTAGCATCTTCACATAAATACATGTCATTTTTAGAGTGTTTAATTATACCAACAACACTATACCTTCTTTGAGTATTTATATCATCTCTAGGCTTTTCTTCATTTTTTCCATAAAAATATGGCGCTACAACTTGTTTAAGAGGTAAATTATTTTTTACAGCATATTCATAATCCCTATTATCATGTGAAGGAATAAAAAATCTATTTTCTTTTACTTTGCGATAAAAAACTTCCATTTTTTCTTTTGTTACAGGATTAATAGCATCCCCTTCTATTTTTTTACCTACAATAATACCAGTCGCACCATAAATTAATTCAGGCTTATTTATACCAATATCAACAACATCATTACCAACTTTAACCTTAAAGTAATACTTCATATTTAATCGCCAATTCTATTATACAATATACATACATTATGTCAACAAACTATTCACCAAATATTGTTCCAAAAACTTTGCCAACAAATTTTATAGAATCTTTTGCAAATAAAGTAATCTTATCAGATAAATA
>CAJKKJ010000111.1 GCA_905200435.1 uncultured Bacillota bacterium
ATCAAACTCTCATAAAAAAATTGAATTCTTAAATAAAAATTTATCCTAACTAAATTTGAATTGACATTTTGCTCAGTTTTCAAAGATCATTTCGCTTTTTCAATCAAGCTGCATATATAATATCAAATGCAAACTTGTTTGTCAAGCCCAAATTGAACTTTTTTTCAATTTTGTTTTTCCCTTGTAAAAAAATGATTTCTCTTTCAAGGTACCCATAATATACCACCTTGAAAGGAACAAGTCAATACTTTTTTTAGAGTTTTTTTCAAAATTTTCAAAAGAACATTTTTGTTGACATTTTGTAGAAGGTTTCTTCGCACAAAACATTTCAATCTTACCATTTTAAATTAGGTAAGTCAATACTTTTTTTAAAGTTTTTTTATTTTTTCGACATTTTCTTTTAAAAAAAGCTTTTTTACCCTATATTATATGAAAAATTAACTATTTGTTTCATATTTTTTGAATAATTATTCATAATATTCCATTGCTTCTTCTTTTAATTTTGCATATTGTTCATAGTACTTTATAATTGTTTCTTTTTCAAATATTTTATTTTTATTTTTATATAGGCTTATTAATTCATCTAATGATAGTCTGATTACTTTATCTAAGTCTTCTGAATAATTCATTACCCTTTTATGATAATTATATTCTAGACAGTCTAGTATTTTAAAATCTCCACTTGGGAAAATTCTTAAATCTAAATCATAATCTATGTATTTAATCATCCCATCTTCTATAATATATGGTGTTGCTATGTTGCAATAGAAGTAGATGCCATCTTTTTTTAGTTGTGCTATTACATTAAACCATTTATCTTTGAAGAAATACATTATTGCTGGTTCTTTTGTTTTCCATGTGTTTCCACTTGATTCTATAACTGTTGTTTTATCGTTTCCGCATATTAAGTAATCTTTTCCTTCTGCTAATACAACTGCTTCTTTCCACATTCTGTGGAGTTCTTTATTGTGTTTATAGCATTGTATTTGTAATTTATCTCCTATACATAATCTATTCATGATAATCCTTCTTCCCAAAACATTATATCTGATTTTGCGCAAAAAGAAAAGATAAACTTTCATTTATCTTACTTTTTTTAGAATTATTTTGTTATTTCTTCTAGTGCTTTTTGTAGTTGAACATCTTTGTCATGTGATAGATTATACCACTCTTTACTTCCTTCTATATATACGTCTGGTGTAACACCAACTTCATTTATCCAAACTCCATTTGGTGATAACCATTTTTTTGTTGTTACTTTGTAGCTCGCTCCTGTTGATAATTCTACTTTTTCTTGAACTGTTCCTTTTCCAAAGCTGTTTACGCCTACTACTTTTGCACCATATTTTTCTTGCATTGCTATGGCAAGCATTTCTGACGCTGATGCGCTTTCACCATTTATCAGTATCGCTACCGGATATTTTTTAGTTTTGTTACCTTTACTATAATATGATGTTACTTTTCCGCCTACGTCCATCTTATATATAATATTAGACGAGTCTAAGAATAATGATAGTATTTCTTCTGCACTCGTTAGATGGCCACCACTGTTGTCTCTTACATCTATTATTATAGAGTCAACTTTTCCTTCTAGTTGTTCTAGTGCTTCTTTTACTTGAACGGATGTGTTTAAAGAGAATATACTTATATATATGTAGCCAACTTTTTTGTTGTTTTTTTCAAGTGTTTCATAGTTTACTGATTTTAAAACTACTTTTTTGCGTATTACTTCAATTTGTTTTTCTTCTTTATCTCTTATTATATTTAGATTTATTTTTTCGCCTGTTTGTTCTTTTATTATTTTTACGGCATCTTTTGTTGATAGTCCTGTCAATTCCTTACCATTTATTTTTTTTATGATATCGCCTACTTTTACACCTGCATCGTAGGCACTTGAATTTTCAAAAACGGATACAACTACTATATCACCATTTGTGTATTGTCCTATCTGAACGCCTATTCCTTCATATGATCCTGTAAGCATTTTATCAAAATTTTCTGCTTGGGACTCTGAGAAGTAGTTGCTGTATGTGTCTCCTAGTTCATTTACTATTCCGCTTATTGCTGCATCAACGAGCTTGTTTTCATCTACTTCTCCATAGTATGAATTTACTATATATTGATAGTTGTTTATTAGTTCTTTTAGTTGAGTACTATATTTGTTATCACTTCTGAATAAACTTTTATCTAAGAGTATTCCTACTAATATACTTATTATTGTTGTGCATAATATAATTAAACAGACTTCTGTTATAGAAAATTTATTATCATCTCCATCTTTGGCTTTGAAGAACTTTTTGATTTTATTCCACAACTTTTTTATTCCTTTTTTCATTTCATCACCACTCTTATAAATTATACATTTAAATAATAAAAAAGTAAAGACTATTTAGCCTCTACTAATTTACTGAATTGTTTTAATATTTTCTCGTCGCCAACAAAAATTTCTGTTATTTTTGCAACTTTATCGCCTTTTTTATTTTTTACTTTTTTTATGTGTAATAGGCAATCGTCGCTAAACTTTATTCCATCTATTTTTGTTTTTCCTACGTAATCTTTTACATTTGATTCTTCTGATATATATGATTTATTGAATATGCTTTCTTTATCTGATGTATATAGTCTTGTTTTAGCGTTTCCTGAAAGTGTTTCCACATAGCTTTCATATTTTGTATAGTCGTCTGCATTTAAGTCTGCTAGTAATACATAGTATTCATTTGTGTTTTGGGAAAGTATTGTTCCTATTAATATTTCATCATATTGAATTTCTACTTCTTCTGGTTTTGTATCTGTTTTTGTTTTATCAGTTGTACGCCATAATGTTATTCCATAGAAAACTCCTAGTACTAATACTAGTATGATTATAATTTTAAATAGTGTCATTAATTGATTGTCACTATTGTAGCTTATTTTTTTTGGAGTATTGCGACGATTTTTATTTCCTTTTTTCATAATTGTTCACCCAAGATTAATTATATAATAAATTATGGGAAGAAACAAGGATTTTTTTTAAAATTACTTAGAAACTGCTAGTAATCCGACTGATGATGCTATTTCTATCATTTCTTGTTTTGATAGAACATCACTTGTTATGTAGTATTCTATTCCGTTGCTTATCCACGAGACTTCACTTTCTGTTACATTTCCGAGAACATCATTTAAGAGTACAAATTCGCCGTCTATCAATAGTGTTACATCTGTTAAAGCCACGTTTTCTTGAACAAAAGTAAATGGTTTAGCGCCTGTAAATGTTAATATTACTCTTTTGCCATTATTTGTATCAATTGTTTCTTTATTTGTTAAGTATGTATCACTTGGTACATACATTGGATAAACAATATCTTTTAGACTTGCTGTGCTTTCTTCTGTCTTGGATCCTTTCATGTTTTCTTCTAGTGTGAAGTATGATGAATCATAATTTTTGTTCATGTCTACTGCACTAAATATCATTTTCATTTTTATTGATTCGTTTTTATCATATACTAATACTGATTTTATTTTGTAATCTTTTCCAAATGTTATGTCTTGTTTTACTAAGTTTCTATCATTTGAGTATGTTACGTTTGTTGTGTATGTATAGCCATCGTCTGTTTCTTTATATGTATATTCACCATTATTGATATCATTTAATAGTGTTTGTAATAGGTATATTTGAGAATTGTTATATGGCCAGTCACTTTGAAACTTAAAACTTTTTCCGATTGATGGTGTTAAAACATAAACTCCATCTGTATTTCTTAATATTATTTGTTCATGATTATTAATTTGATTTATTAAACTTACTTTAAATAGATTATCTTTTTTATATGAAACTTTTACGTTATAAAATGATGAGTCATCACCATTCATTACTTCTAATGTACCATCTAAGTAATAACTGTTACTATTATTTATAGATTTGGTTATTTCTTTTAGGGCATTCGAAGATTTTGAACATGCAACAAGGAGCACACAGCTAATAGCAATTAATATTTTTTTCATTTTTCACCTCAAGTATTCAATAAATTATATGAGTTATTTATATGCTTATGAATAATAATAGAATATTTTACCAAAATATATATGAAAGGAGAATTATGAAAACATTTCAAAAGATTGCACTTATTTTTACAATAATTGGAGCGATTAACTGGGGATTGGTTGGTTTTTTCAATTTTAAT
>CAJKKJ010000112.1 GCA_905200435.1 uncultured Bacillota bacterium
TAATTCTTCTAAAATATTACTTTTATCATTTTTATAGTTTGCTAGTATATGATTATAAACTATATAATCATCTTTTATGCTATGATCATTTTCATAAACATTTGGGATGATATTATCTGGTACAAGTATTATTCCTAGATTAGAATAATTTGCATTCATTTCAACAAAACCATCTTTACATTCATTATATTTAGGTTTTAATTTATGATTTAGTATCTCTATTTCTGTATTTTGTTTTAGTGCTATATTTCTTAAACCAACCATATTTTGATAATTCGCGACTATCATATATTCATCATCATTTAAAGTAAATTCTTCCTTATTGTATAGACGAGCGACTTTATTATATTCACTTATTTGCATTACTTGCTCAAGACTATCAAGATATAAATATGGATATTTTTTTTGGATCATATCTTTGGTATTTCCAAGTGTATCAGCAAAGGAAAAACCATCTAAATCATAAAAAATATCATATTCTACTATATCTTTAAAATAATTATCTAAATCAAAATTGTAATGTTCTAATGTTTCTCTTACTGATGAATTCCTGTTTTTTATTTCTTCTTTTGTATAATTTAAATCTTCAAAATGTCTTTTATTATAATATCTTTTATATAAATCAACATCTACTGGTACTAAATCATTTAAGGCTTTATTCATTGAGTTTTTTATTGATAAACTTGATGATAAGGCACATATTGTTACAAATAACATTAAACATATGATGGTTACTGATACAACCATGGTATTAATTTTACTGCTTATTTGTCTTAATGTAAATGAATTTAAACCTTTATAATAAGATTTTTTAATATTTGTACATATTCTTAGTAATAATCCTGATAATGACCAGAATATAAAGAATGTTGAAGCGCTACCTAAAATAATTGGAATTAGTATTTTATTTTCATCATTAAATAATGTTTTTACACCACCTGTTACCATATAGTAAGCATATGATAGGACAAGTACGGATATTATAAATATAATTGTACATACATATGGATTTTTAATTTTTACTTGCTCACATTTTTTACTGCCATATAATAAATCTATTAGTTTTGATTTACCAATAATTATAGTATTAAATATCATAACTATTAGATACATAATACTGAAATATATTATTGTTTTTATAAAAGCTTGTTTTGAAAAAACAAAAGCAAAGTTTTTTAAATCGGCTTCAAACATATGTGCGACTAATAAACTCATGAATTGAGATAGAACAACTCCTAATGATAGACCTACTATGAGTGATAGTAAACCTATTATTAGGGTTTCAAAGAATAGTATTATTGATACTTTCCTTTTACTCATACCGAGTGTTAGATAGGTTCCAAATTCTTTGTTACGTCTTTTGATTAAAAATCTACTTGCATATATTATTAGAAAAGCTAATATTATTGATACAAAGACACTGACTCCTGATAAAATCCAAATCATTGTTCTTATTATTTGTTTTGTTGATGCATTTAAACTTAACATTGCTGTTTGACTATCTATTGCATTAAATACATAGAATATTGCAACACCTAATATTAATGTAAAGAAATAAATGGCATAATCTTTGATACTTTTTAGAATATTTTTTATTGATAGTTTAAAGAGCATCATTTAAATCACCACCAAGTAAGGTTACAACATCTATTATTTTGTCAAAAAACTCTTTTCTTGTACTTTCACCTTTATAGATTTCATTAAATATTTTACCATCTTTGATAAAGATTACTCTACTTGCATAACTTGCTGTAAAGGCATCATGTGTTACCATTAATATTGTTGCATTTAATTGTTTGTTTAGAATTTCAAATTTATCAAGTAACATTTTGGATGATTTTGAATCTAATGCTCCAGTTGGTTCGTCTGCTAATATTAATTTGGGATTTGTTATAATTGCTCTTGCACTTGCTACTCTTTGTTTTTGACCACCTGACATTTGGTATGGATATTTATTTAAAACATCTACAATATCTAGTTCTTGTGCGACTTTGTTTACTCTTTCATCTATTTCTTTATAGTTTATGTTTTGGATCGATAGAGCTAGTGCGATATTTTCATAAGCTGTTAATGTATCTAATAAGTTAAAATCTTGAAATATAAAGCCTAAACTTTCTCTTCTAAACTTATTTAAAGCATTTCCTTTTAATTTAGTTATATCTTTGTTATCAATAAAGATATGGCCTGATGTTACTTTATCTATTGTACTTATACAATTTAAAAGAGTTGTTTTACCACTTCCACTTGCTCCCATGATCGCTACAAATTCTTTTTCTTGAACATCAAATGATATGTCATCTATTGCTTTTGTTAAGCTTGATTTATTACCATAATATTTTTCAATATTTTTTATTTCTAATGTATTCATTTTTTCACCTCAAACAAAATAATACTACAATTATATTTAATAATCGTTTTTTTAATATTTTTTTATATTACATTTTTGTAATGTTCATTTTTTCCAAATATTATTTCTATTTTTGTGTATTCATCTTTTTTTGATTCAACTAATATTTTATGACCTAGTTTTTTGCACATTGTTTGGGCTATATATAAACCCATACCGGTTGATTTTGCTTTGTCTCTTCCATTTTCGCCAGTAAACATTTTATTAAATACTCTTGGTATATCACTTTCTTTTATACCTATTCCATTATCATATATTTCTAATATATTGTTTTTATATGTTATTTTTATTTGAGCATTTTTTTCTTTTTTATATTTTATACTGTTATTTATTATTTGATTTATTATGAATTCTAACCATTTACTGTCTGTTAAAACTTTTTCTTCCGAAACTTCTACTTTTAAATCGATATTTTGTTCTAATATATCGTCTTTATTTTTTAATAAAACATTATTTATTATTTTTTTTATATTATTTTCTTTTATAATGTAATCTTTTTCAGCATTTTCACTTCTTACGTAATATAATATTTGATCTATATAGTTGTCCAATTTTTTTAATGGACTTTTTATTTTGTTTCCTAGTTTATTGTTATGACTTAGTAATACTATTGTTGATATTGGTAATTTTACTTCATGAATCCAGGCTTCTACATATTCTTTATATGAGTTTATATTTTTTTTATAGTTATTTAAATTTTCTATGTATGCTTTATTTGTTTCGTATAATATTTCATAAAATATTTGACCTTCATAAAATTCTGGTTTATTTATGAATTCTATTAACAAGTATTTTTGGTCTAGGTTTTTGATGTTTGTTAATAAACTATTATAAAAATTTCTTTTTCTTAAATAATCTATTGATATTATTATTAAACCCATTATTAGTAATAGGAATAATATAAATATGTTTAGTTCTTTTTGACTTTTAAAAGCTAGTAGTATTATTGTTATTAAAATATAGAATATTATAAATACTATTATTTCTGGTAATTTATCTTTTAGGTATTTGTTTAGTTTCATAGTAGTTTATAGCCTACTTTCTTTTTGGTTTCAATAGGATTTTTAATACCAAATGCTTCTAATTTTGATCTTAGTCTACTTATGTTTACTGTTAGGGCATTATCGTTTATGTATTCATCGTTATCCCATAGTTCAGTCATTAGTTCATCACGACTTACAATTTTTTCTCTTTTCTTTAATAAATAAACAAATATTATCATTTCATTTTTGGTTAGTTCTAATGTTTTATTATCTTTTGTTAGTGTTCCTTTTTCATAGTTTACTTTTATGTCATCATATGTTAGGTATTCTCTATCCATTCTTTTGAATATGTTTTGAATTCTTAGTAATAGTATTGTTGGATTATATGGTTTGGTTATATAATCATCTGCTCCATAACTTATTGATAATACTTCATCTACTTCATTTATTTTGCTTGTTAGCATAATTACTGGTACATTTGATTCTTTCCTTATTTCTTTTAATAACATTTCGCCATTTATTTTAGGAATGTTTATGTCTAGTAATATTAGATTTGGTTTGTTTTGGAGTATTTCTTCTTTAGATCTTTCAAAATTTTTTAGTATTTGTGCTTGATAGCCGGAGTTTTCTAGTAAGTTTTTTAGTTCTTCTGCTATTTCTTTTTCATCTTCTACAATCATTATTTTCATTTTTTTCACCAACT
>CAJKKJ010000113.1 GCA_905200435.1 uncultured Bacillota bacterium
TACTTAATCTATACATAGAAATATTTTCTTTTTCCATTAGGGTTTTCAAAATATTTATATTCATAAAATTTCTCCTTGAATATAATTCTTAATTTTCCTCTTCATCTTTATCATCCTTTCTATATCCACATAATTCAGCAAATTCATGTTCATTAAGATCAAGTGCTTTTGCTATAGTTAATAAATAATCAATACGAGGTTTCTTTGTTTTTTTGTTAAGTATTTTTCCTAAATTGGATTCATTAAGACCTGTCCTTTTACTTAGTTGATAGACAGTTATTCTTTTGTGCTTTAAATATTTAATTAGAAATAAAGTGTTCATTTTCTACTCCTTTTATGAAATGATTAATATTGAATACTGTTATTTTATACAGTATAATTTAGTTATAATTAGTGAAATGAGGTAATGATTTTGAATAAAGATCTTCTGTTTAAATATTTAGATGATACATATAATAAAAATAAACATCTTTTTACTTATAGGTACTTTAAAGCTATAAAGAAAATCTTTAATAATATTGAAGTCAGTGAGCAATTGACCGATTTAGCTTTAATTAAAACTTTAAATCCTTATACTCAAGATTATGATTTAGGTGATTTTGGTCTGTATCATATTGATTTTAATATCAAACATCTTTTGTATCTTATAGATAACGACCAAATTTAGCTCAAAACATATGAAAGTAGCAAGGTTAATTTTAATATGATCTATCATGAATATCCTGATTTTTTCAACATATCTATAAATTATGATTCTAAAATCATAGTCACTGATTTTATTACAAAAGATTGTTATTTTACAATCATTGATGGTAATCATACTTTTGAAAAGTATTTGCTAGAAAATGAACAGTTTAATATTCATTATTTGCCTTTTTATCAAATTCCTAGATCTTGTTACTGTAATGATTTTAGCTATGTATTTCATTATATAATCAATGAATTTTATTTAATTTTCTATAAAGAACAAGATATTAATCGCCAAAAACAACTGATTAAAAACTCAAAAATATTCTTTATGGTAAAAGAATTACTTTGATTTTTTAGTGCGTCCAATTACAATAAAATGACATTGCTTTTTCTTCAATTTCTTTAATTCTCTTTTTTCTTTAGAATTTAGTACATCTGAATATGTGCTATATAAATCTATTGCTTCTTCAACTTGTTTTTTATACATTGTTGCTTTCAACCACTGAAACTCATTTTCTCTCCAATTATTTAGTTCTTCTTTGATTATCATTTTTTAATCCTCCTCTTCTTCATATCCGCACAGTTTAGCAAATTCATGTTCATTAAGATCAAGTGCTTTTGCTATTTTTACAATAGTTGAAATTTGTGTTTTTTTGTTTTGTTATTAATTATTTGATTGAGTCTACCGTCACTAATAGCACTCAATTTTGCAAGTTTATAAATACTTATATTTCTATTGGATAAAATATTTTTTAAATAATTACTATTTATTTTATTTGCTCCTTATTTTATTATCTGATTATATAAGATTAAGTAATACTAATATCTTAAATAAACAATAATGTTATTTATTACATAATGGATTATGATTTTGAATGTAATAAATGTTATTAGAATTTTTATTGGAAACATTAGGTTTGAGTATTCTATAAAATTGTAAAATAAAGCAAATAATACTGATAATAAAATAATTGTTATTGTAATAATTAGACCCCAAAATGAATTTAATTTCATTATTTGATCAATAAACAAAAGTACAATTACAAATAAAATATATTTTTTTGTTTCATCATCCATATACATCAGCCTTTCTAAAATGTTATAAATTTGGTTAAAATTTTATAGATTACATAAGATAATAAAATCATTTCAAATATATTGATTATTGATAAGCCACTTGATTTGAGCTTTTTAGATATTTTTTTCCATAAAGGATAGCAGATAATAATTAATGGGATTGCTATTCCTATCATTAAACCAAAATTTTTTATACTAGAACCAGCCATATGGATCATATAAATTGGCATTACGGAAGAAGTGGTGCTTTGTTTGCTTAATAGAACATTTCCTATTACAACCATGTTAATTATTATTAAAGCTAAATCTATTAAATGAAGAAGAATAATTTTTATGTCTTTATGGTTATTTTTTCTTGTTTCTTCCGTTTTGAATATGCTCCAAAATAGGAATATAATTGATAGAGCTATAAATATATAGGATAAGATTGTGTTATTCATTTAAAAACTCCTTTTTTTATTTGATATTGTTTGATTTTTTGAAGTTACTTACTTCATTTTCAACTTTTTTTAGTAGTTTCTTTTCTTTTTCTAGATCTTTTTCATTTGCATCAGGTCTTTTTATATAAAACTGAAGTGCATGTTTTACAATTTGAATATCTTTATAATAAGTTGACATTTTGATCAATTCCTTTCATATCTTTTTCTTTTATTTCAATGTGTATTTCATATTACGCTGTTGACAAGATGAGTGACAACCATAATAATCGTTATGCTTTCAAATAGCAAATAGAATTGCGAAACAAGTAATGAACACAAAAAAGAATGACGAAATAGAATCAGTTAATAAATCAGTTTGATAAACAATTTTGAATAATCTATTGAGCAAGTATATTAGAATTAGATGATAAATAGTAAATCGTATGATATTTAAAAATATGCTATCCAAGAAAAGAACAGGTAAAAACACCAAACAAAACGCTTCAACTATTGATATTACACATCCAGCAATTGTTCCTAAAAGCAATATAATAGCAATACATATCTTAAAGAAATTATTAGATAATATCCTTTTAAAAAAAATATGGATAATATTGGATTTTGATAATACAAATATTATAAAGAATAGCAATAATGTAATAGCAATCAATCGACATAGATTATGGTAAAAATTTGGTAAAACATAATTAACTAATTTTAATATTAAATCGTTCATCATTTATTTTCCTTATTTAAATCTATTAACAAAGAGTATGGTACAAAACCATATTTTCTAATTGATCTATTCATTAAAATCAACTCGTTTCTCTTTGCTATAAGTTTCTGTATTTCTTTTATTTCATTCTTTAAAAAAATCTTATTACTAAATAGAAAATACCTATTGAAGTTAGAAACATAAAAATAAGAGGTAAATATTTCTTTAATGGTTCTTTTATCAATGGTTCTAAAATCATACATAATAAATAACCAATGAATAATATTGGAACAGGGCTCATATAGCGTGATAAAGTATGTATTAATAAATAATTAACAGAATCACTGTTATAATTCATTACGTATATATTAAATACATTAAAAATAATTGATAAAATTAACAAAATTAATAATTTAAGTGTTTTTTTGTTTTTCATAACGTTTCTCCTTTATTTGATATTGTTTGATTTTTTGAAGTTACTTACTTCATTTTCAATTTTCTTTAGAAGATTCTTTGCTCTTTCTAAATCTTTTTCATTAGCATAGGATTTTTTTATATAAACATAAGGTCTTACTATATAAAATAGAATTGCAAGTTTTACAATCTTTATCTTGCTTAACTTGCTATGGCAACTTGACATATTATTCAATTCCTTTCTTATTCATAAAGTTGTATTTGCTACCCATTGCGATACCTAATTCATAGCCCTCGTTACTATTTCTTTTAAAATGTGATGTTTTACTGATAAGAGCATTTTCTACATATGCTTTGACAGTAGGGTGTAGATCAATAATTGAAACTTCAAATTTCTCTTCTTCTTTTAATTCTATGAACCCTTTATCTAATTGGGTTTTAATTCCTGATGCAAAACCTTCACACCAATTTCTTTTAAATACTCTAAAATCCACTTCACCTATATAGCATGATCTTAAATCAATTAAAGTATCTTCCATATAATCAAGTATAGGTAATGCAATTTCTTTACATAGAGTAATATCATCCTTAAAGCCTATAATTCCTAAATATGCTTTTGAATTTAATTTTCCATTATAGAAACCCTGAGTTTGACAATATTCTGCTATTGACATTAAAGTCCAAACTAAATAAGCTGTATATTTTTTCTCAAAATAATATTTTTCGACATTTTTA
>CAJKKJ010000114.1 GCA_905200435.1 uncultured Bacillota bacterium
TACAAAATGAAGAAATAAGGACTATTATAACAGCTTTTGGTACAGGAATTGGTGAAGATTTTGATATTACTAAACTTAGATATAATAAAATAATAATCATGACCGATGCCGATGTTGATGGTGCCCATATAAGAGTATTGTTGCTTACATTATTCTATAGATTTTTTAAGCCTATTGTAGAAGCAGGACATGTTTATGCTGCTCAACCTCCTTTGTTTAGAATAACGCATGGTAAGGTGCGCAAATATGTACTTGATGAAAATGAACTTCAAGAATACTTGAATTCTTTGGATGAAAAAGTAAGAGCAAGAGCAAGTATTGCCCGAATGAAAGGTTTAGGAGAGATGGATCCTCCTGAATTAAATGAAACTACTATGGATATTGAAAAAAGAACGTTACGTAGAATTACTGTTAATGATTGTATTGCTGCTGATGCTGCTTTTGAAAAACTAATGGGAGAAGATGTTGGACCTAGAAGACAGTTTATTGAAGAAAAAGCTGGTTATGTTCAAAATCTTGATATATAAGGGGGTGTATTATGGATAATGATATAATAAAAAATGATGAGGATATTAACAATAATGTTGATAATTCTGCAGAAGATATTAACAATAGTGTTGATAACTCTTTAGATGCTGATTCAGATGAAAATGAAAATATATATGGTGGCACTTTTCATGAAAGGGATAGTTTATCTGAAAATAATATTGTTTCAGAGATTGAAAAATCATTTCTTGATTATTCGATGAGTGTAATTGCATCTCGTGCTCTACCTGATTTAAGAGATGGTTTAAAGCCAGTTCATAGAAGAATTCTATGGTCAATGTTAGAGTGTGGCTATACTCCTGATAAACCACATAGAAAATCAGCTACCACAGTTGGTTATGTTATGGGACATTATCATCCACATGGAGATTCTTCTATATATGAAGCAATGGTAAGAATGGCCCAAGACTTTTCTTATCGTGCACCTTTAGTTGATGGTCATGGTAACTTTGGTAATATTGATGGTGATGGTGCAGCAGCAATGCGTTACACAGAAGCAAGATTATCCAAGATTTCTCTTGAACTTTTAAGGGATATAAACAAAGATACTGTTAATATGGTACCGAATTTTGATGAAGAGTGGAAAGAACCACAAGTTTTACCATCTAGATTTCCTAATATCTTAGTAAATGGTACTATGGGTATTGCTGTTGGTATGGCAACTAATATACCTCCTCATAATTTAGGCGAGGTTATTGATGGTTGTGTCGCTTATATTGATAATCCAGATATTGATACTTTAGGTCTTATGCAATATATTAAGGGACCTGATTTCCCAACGGGAGCTGTAATTTTAGGTAATTCTGGTATTAAGAAGGCTTATGATACAGGTAAAGGTACTATTACCATAAGAAGTAAGGCTTCGATTGAAGAAGTTGATGGACATAGTGAAATTATTGTAACGGAAGTTCCTTATGGTGTTAATACTCTTGAACTTAAAACAAAACTTGCCGAACTTGTACACAACAAAACTATTGAAGGAATTGCTGATTATCATATTGATTTAAAAGATGGTGTTAAGATAATAATTACTCTTAAAAAAGAGGCTAACCCACAAGTTGTTTTAAATAATTTATATAAACATACTGATTTTCAAACTACTTATGGTATAACATTATTGATGTTAGATGGCTTAACACCAAGAACTTTAGGGTTAAAAGATATTATTTCTAAATATATTGACTTTCAAAAGGAAGTTATTATTAGAAGAACAAGGTTTGATCTTAAAAAAGCTGAAGAAAGAGTACATATTTTAGAAGGTTTAAAGATTGCTTTAGATAACATTGATGCTGTTATTAAAATAATTAGAGGTTCTAAAACTGATATAATTGCTAAAGAGAGATTAAATAAAGATTTTGGACTTGATGATATACAATCTAATGCTATTTTGGAAATGAAGTTAAGAAGATTAACTGGTATGGAGATAGATAAGGTATTAGATGAATTGAACGATTTATTGAAACTTATTGAAAAATATAGGGAAATACTTGGATCTGAACAAATGGTTTTAGATATTATTAAATCTGAAATGCTTGAAATTAAGGATAAATATGCTGATGAGAGAAGAACACATATTGATATGACTGCTATTGATTATATAGAAGATGAATCTTTAATTCCTGTTGAAGATATTATTGTTACTCTTACAAATAAAGGTTATATTAAACGTGTTAATTCTGATACTTACAAGATTCAGAACCGTGGTGGTGTAGGTATTAAAGGAATGACTACTAATGAAGAAGATTTTGCTGAACATATGCTTAATATGACAACACATGACTATGTTATGTTCTTTACTAATAAAGGTCGTGTATATCGTATGAAAGGTTATGAAGTACCTTTATATAGTCGCCAATCTAAAGGATTACCTATTATTAATTTATTACCACTTGCTAAAGATGAATATGTTAAGGCTATGGCTACTGTATCAAGTGATGAGCAAAATGAATATCTTGTATTTTGTACACAAAGTGGTATTGTTAAACGAACTCCATTAAGTGAATTCGAGAATATTAGAACTAGTGGTAAGATTGCTATTACTTTAAAAGAAGATGATGAGTTAATAGCTGTTAAGAAGACTAATGGTTCTAATGAGGTAATGCTAGCAACATCTGATGGTCGTATGATTAGGTTCGTTGAGAGTGAAATTCGTGTAATGGGACGTACAGCAGCAGGTGTTAGAGGCGTAAATGTTGATAACTCTAAATGTATTGGAATGGAAGTTTTTGATTCTGACCAACTTGTGTTGATAGTCACTGAAAATGGTTATGGTAAGAAGACAGATGTTTCTGAGTATCGTATGACACATAGGGGTAGTAAGGGTGTTAAGGCTCTCAATATTACTGAAAAGAATGGTTCTATCGTTTCATTTAAAGCTATTAAAGAAGATTGCGATTTAATGATAATTACTAATAGTGGAACTATCATAAGATTACCTTTGAATCAAGTTTCTCAAACAGGCCGTGTTGCTCAGGGTGTTAAATTAATTAATTTACGTGAAGATCAAAAAGTTGGTTCTGCTGAAATTGTTTCAAAAGAAGAAATAGAAGAAGATGTTTAAAAAATCTTCTTTTTTTGCGTCTAAAATTAGACTTTTACAAGGGGGTATGTTGATAACTATATTTTAAAATAATATAAAAAGGGTATTAAATAGAGCTATATTTTATGATTTTGTTGATAATGTTCCACGTGGAACATTGGTAAAAAAATATATATGGAAAATTAATTGAATTAATGTCTGTTGCAAATTAATATGATGTTTATTAAAATGTTATGTTTCACGTGAAACATGAGTATAAATGCGAATAATTTTAACGAATATAATAGAAAAATCGTTATATGATAATAATACTAATTAAATTTTTATATAATAAACCAATGTTCCACGTGGAACATGGTAGAAAATATGTACTTGGGAAATAAATTGAATTAATCTTTATTATAAATTAATATGATATGTATTAATACTCTATGTTTCAAGTGAAACATAGATATGAAATCATAAAATGACATGTTTATCGAGTATATTATAAATTGTTAATAAAATTAATTAGATTTTAATATGATAAATCAATGTTCCACGTGGAACATTGCTAGAAGAAAATGTATTTAGAAAATAAAATGAATTAATGTTTATTACAAATAAATATGTTATGTATTAAAACACTATGTTTCACGTGAAACATAAGTATAAATACAAATTATTTTATACAATATAATGAAAAAATCGTTATTTGTTAATGATACTAATAAAATAATTATATAATAAATCAATGTTCCACGTGGAACATCAGTAGAAAAAGATTGCTTGGGAAATAGAATACATTAATATTTATTACAAATTAGTATGATGTTTATAAAAGAGAATGTTTCACGTGAAACATAAGTATAAATATGAATAATTCTATTCAATATAATAAAAAAACGTAATTTGTTAATAATACTAATAAAATCATTATATAATAAATCAATGTTCCACGTGGAACATTGATAGAAAATATGT
>CAJKKJ010000115.1 GCA_905200435.1 uncultured Bacillota bacterium
TTTTTTATAATTAAACAAATATTTATTAGTATTTTGACTAGGTTCTTTCATTGTCCCCTCTAAATAAACAGTCTGACCAAGTTCTATTTTTTCCATATATTCTTCTTTTTCTTCAATTGTCTTAAAATATAAATTACATATTATTCTCTCTTTCCCCTTTATTTCCATTTCCAATTTATTACCATTAAATTTATATTTATCAATAATACCAACTACATTTTTTTCATCTAAACTATACTTACTTCTAGGATTTAAATTATAAAGAAAAAGAATTATAAAGCTAAATATTAATATAATCCTTAATCTTTTCATATAAAGCATTTCCTATTCCTTTTACATTCTTAATATCTTCGATTTTTTTAAATAATCCATTTTTTTTGCGATACTCAATTATTGCATTCGCTTTAGCTTCGCCAATACTTGGTAAACTCATTAATTCTTCTTTTGTAGCACTGTTTATTGAGATCTTAGAACTTTCCCATATTTCATTAGTTATGTATTCATCAGTTGATTTATCATTTACTATTTCATTTACTTTATAATTTAAACCTTCTAATTTTTCATCTTTATACATAACAACAACATCACCATCATTAAGTACTTTTGTCATATTTATTGTATATGTATCAACATCTTCCTTAACACCACCTGCTTTATCAATCAATTCTTTTATAGTACTTCCCTTTTTTAAAACATAAACATCAGGATTTAATACTTCTCCCTTAACTTCCACTTTTATGTTTTTTGGATAAGTTATATAGCATATGATTCCAATTAAACATAAAGATATTACTGATAAAATGCTTATAATTATTTTCTTCATTTTTTTCACCTCCATATATACTATACGATTTTTTTTCAAAAAATCCTTTTTGTGTTATAATATTTTTGGTGATTTTTATGAATTTATATAAAAATTCTGATAACAATAAGAGATATTATACTCTAGATTACTATTATAGAAAAAAATTTAATTGTCGTATTGCTAAACTATGTATTGATGCTCCATTCACTTGTCCAAATATTGATGGTACAAAAGGTTATGGTGGTTGTATTTATTGTACTCCCTCAAATAATTTAAAAAGCATTGAAGAACAAATAAAAGAACAAAAGAAAATTATTGCTAAAAAATGGCCTAGTGCTAAATATATTGCATATCTTCAAAGTCATTCAAACACATATGGCAGTATAGATAAATTAAAATCATTATATGAACCTTTATTAAAGGTTGAAAATGTAATTGGCTTAAGCATTGGAACAAGAGTTGATTGTATAACTCCTGAATGTTTAGATTATCTAGAAGATTTATCAAAAAGAACTTATTTAACTATTGAATTAGGATTACAAACTATCCACGAAAAAACATCTAAATTAATTAATAGATGTCATACTTTAGAAGAATTTGAAAAAATGGTTAAAGAATTAAAAAAAAGAAATATTAATGTCGTAGTTCATATTATTGATGGGCTACCATTTGAAACTAAAGAAATGATGATCGAAACTATTAAGTATTTAAACAAATTACATATTGATGGTATAAAAATTCATATGCTATTTATTGATAAAAATGCGCCTATTAAAAATCTAAAATTTAAGATGCTTTCTAAAGAAGAATATATTGATGTAATATGTGATCAAATAGAAGAACTTGATCCTGATGTTGTAATTCATAGACTTACTGGTGATGGAAATAAAGATACTCTAATAGAACCATTATGGTCTTTAAAAAAAGTTTCTATTTTAAATGATATTGATAAATGTTTAGCTAAAAGAAATACTTTTCAAGGATTTAATAAAACAATTCAAAATAAAGTAAATCAAATAATTATTGAAAATTTAAAACCAAATGATTTAGTAATAGATGCAACTATTGGAAATGGTCATGATTCTGCATTTATATTACCTTTAATACCTAAAGGACATTTATATGGTTTTGATATTCA
This sequence comes from uncultured Bacillota bacterium, assembly GCA_905200435.1. GTDB lineage: Bacteria > Bacillota_I > Bacilli_A > RF39 > UBA660 > CAG-884. The sequence continues at coordinate 1,944 of CAJKKJ010000115.1, forward strand.
AGAAGAAGCTATTACAAATACAAAGAAAATACTTGAAAAAACTAATTATACCTTATACAATATATCTCATGAAAATATGCTAAAAACCTTAAAATTAAAAAATAAAATCAGTTTAATTATCTTTAATTTAGGGTATTTACCAGGTAGTAATAAAGAAATTAAAACTAATTATAAATCAACTATTAAAGCAATTAAAGATAGTATAAAATTATTAAATAATAAAGGTATTATTTTAATAACTATATATCCAGGGCATAAAGAAGGATTAGATGAATCCATCAAAATAAATGATTTTTTAAAGAGTATAAATCATAATATTTATAGGAATGCAGAAAATCCTAAAGCACCTTATTTAATAACAATTAAAAAATTTTAATTTAAAAGAAAGAAACTATTTTGTTTCTTCCTTTTTCTTTTTTTCTTTAGCTATTCCATAATGTTCACGAACTTTTGATTCGATTTCTTCTCTTAAACCAATATTTTTCTTTAATAATTCTTTTACAACTTCTTTACCTTGACCAAGTTTTTCACCATTGTAAGAATACCAAGCACCACTTTTTTCAACAATATGTGCTTCACTAGCTAAATCAATAATCTCACCTACCATAGATATTCCTTCGCCGTACATTATATCAACTGTACAACTTTTGAAAGGTGGCGCCATTTTGTTTTTAACAACTTTAATAGCTGTTTTACTTCCAACAGAATCTGAACCATTTTTAATTTGTTCTTGTCTTCTTATTTCTAGTCTAATTGAAGCATAAAATTTTAAAGCTCTTCCACCAGTTGTTGTTTCAGGGTTCCCGAACATTACTCCTACTTTATCTCTTAACTGGTTAATAAATATAGCAATCGTGTTAGTTTTATTTATAACGCCACTTAGTTTTCTTAATGCTTGGCTCATTAATCTTGCTTGTAATGCCATATGAGCATCACCCATTTCGCCTTCTATTTCAGCTTGTGGTACTAAAGCAGCAACTGAATCAATAACAATTATACTAATTGCTCCACTTCTTACTAAAGCTTCAACTATTTCAAGTGCTTGCTCACCATTATCTGGTTGAGATAAAAGTAATTCATCAATATTAACGCCTATTGCCGCTGCATATTTAGGATCAAGTGCATGTTCTGCATCAATAAATGCTGCTCTTCCTCCTTGTTTTTGAGCTTCTGCAATAGCATGTAGTGCGAATGTTGTTTTACCACTTGATTCAGGACCATATATTTCAATTATACGTCCTTTTGGATAACCACCTATTCCTAAAGCAACATCAAGTGCGATTGAACCACTTGGTATAGTTTCAACTTCCATATGTTTGTTATCGCCAAGTTTCATGACGGCTCCCTTACCAAATTGTTTTTCAATATTTGCAAGCACTTCATCTAAAGTTTTATCGTTTGTTGTCTTCATATTTTCTTCCTTTCTAACATGTATATCACGCCTGTCAAGCATATTTTCCTTACATATATACTATATCACATTTTTTATAAAATTGCTTTAAAAAAAAGAAAATATTTAATATTTTCTTAAGTTATCCATAAATTTTCTATGTTCTTCATTTAATGCCATTCTTGCTTTAGCATCATTTTCCTTTTCAGCAAGTAAATTTTTTTGTGAATCTCTTTGAACTTTATATATATCTTCCTTTAATTTTAATAATCTATCTGAAGCATCATTTTGTATTATTTTATTTTCTTCTTTTTTAGCATCTTCCCTTGCTCTTTGCATCATTTTATGAAATTCAACATTATTTTGATAACTTCTTTGTTGCATCACTATCACCTCCTAAGATTTTTTTAACTGGTCCATATGTTAATCTATATCCGTTAATTATACCATATTTATTTAATAATTCAATATGTCTTTTGGTTGGATAACCTTTATGTTTTCTAAACTCATATTCTGGATATTTTTTATCATACTCATACATCATTCTATCTCTTGTTACTTTAGCAATTATAGATGCAGCTGCAATCGAAGCACTTTTACTATCACCTTTTATTATAGGTAAATGTGGTATATCCAAATCAGGTAATTTCATAGCATCAGTTAAAACATACTCTA
>CAJKKJ010000116.1 GCA_905200435.1 uncultured Bacillota bacterium
TTTTTGATGGAATGGTTGCTGATACTCCTGGCTTTTCAGCTATAAATTTTAATATGAATAATATAGAAATTAAGGATAATTTTATAGATTTTGATAGGTATAGAGAAGAATGTGAATTTAGAGATTGTAAACATATAAAAGAAGAAAATTGTGGGATTAAGAAACATGTTGATTCTGGAGATATATTAAAGAGTAGATATGAGAATTATTTGAAATTTGTAAGAGGTGAAGAATGATATTATCTTGTTCTTATTTATCAAGTGATGATAAAGAAAATACTATTAAAGAATTAAATAAAACAAATGTAAATTTTATTCATTTGGATGTAATGGATGGTGAATTTGTTCCAAATAATACTTTAGATTTTAATAATTTGAGAAATTATTTTTATGGTAATAGTAAAAATCTTGATGTTCATTTAATGGTTAAAAATGTTAAATTATATACTGAACTATATTCTTTATTAAATCCTAAATACATAACTTTTCATGTAGAGGTTCCTAATACTTTAGAATTGATTAATTATATTAAAAATAAAAATATAAAAGTTGGTTTAGCAATTAATCCAGATACTGATGTTGAGGTAATTGAACCATTTTTAGATAAAATAGATTTGGTATTAGTAATGAGTGTTGTGCCTGGAAAAGGTGGTCAAAGTTTTATTGAATCTAGTTTGGACAAAATAAGAAAAATTAGAAATTTAAATAAGAATATTGTTATTTCTGTTGATGGTGGAATAAATAATAACAATATTAAAAAAATAAAAGAAGCTGGTGCTTCTATGTGTGTTGTTGGTTCATATATTACGAATAATAATATAAATGAAAAAGTTGAAGAATTGATAAATATGTAATCAGGAGTAATCCTGATTTTTTGGGTCTTGTAATGCACGCAAAAATGTGTTAAAATTAAAAGGTAATGTAATGATAATGAGAGGAAGAGTTAAATGAAAAATAAAAAATTAGTAGTTTCAATATCAATATTATGTCTTCTAATTGTATTATATATTGGTACATTTGCTTACTATAGAATTGTTAGAAATGGAAATATACAAGCAAATATGGGAACATTTTCTTTTAATGTTTCACATAACAATGAAACGTTTGCGAGTATTAATTTAGCTGATACTATAGAGAGTTCTCTTTCATCTAATGGATATATATCACCTGGTTCTAGTGGTAAGTTTGATCTTCTTGTTGATGCAACTGGTGGTATGACTGATGTAGAATATACTATTAGTTTTAATAGAACAAATGTGCCTAGTAATATGAATTTTTATTTGAATAAAGAAAAAACGAATAAGATTGATTCTAGTAAAACTGTTGGGGGATATTTTGATTCTGATGAAGCTGTTAGATCTAGAACTTATGTAATATACTGGGATTGGCCTTTTGATAGTGATAATGATGAGGATTCTAATTTCCAAAATAAAAATATTCTTTTAAATGTTGAGGTAGTTGGTAAGCAATCTGCTGGCCGTGCTATTATGTTGAATGGTGATGCGCAGGAACATTCAGGCGTGACAGCTGTTGGAATGTGGAACGAAGAATATAGATCAAGTATTAAATCAATTAATTTTAGTAATGATTTGAGTATTCTACCAGAAACTTGTAATGAAGCAAATAAATGCTGGAATATAACGGATTCAAAGAGTAAGTATCCAGTTTATCATTATTTAAAAGTTAATGAAAATGATAGTACTATGTATGATGCTTATATTGTGAGTGAAAAAAAAATATATGCTCCTGTTGATTGTTCAGGAATATTTGAAATAAGTGTTTCTAAGGAAGCATATACATATGTAAGTAATGTAGAGACAATAAATTTTAATGGTAATTTTGATACATCAAAGGTAACAAATATGTATGCAATGTTTGCAACTTTAAGAAAAATTGAAAATATTGATTTGAGTAATTTTGATACTTCTCAAGTAACAAATATGTCTCAATTATTTTATGCTTGTACTCAATTGAAAAATGTTGATTTAAGTAGTTTTAATACAGCAAAAGTAACAGATATGAGCTATATGTTTCAGACTTCTGGGTTAGTAGAACTTGATTTAACTCCACTTGACACATCAAACGTAACAAATATGTTTCAAATGTTTTACAATTGTTCTGGGTTAGTAGAACTTGATTTAACTCCACTTGACACATCAAATGTAACAAATATGAGCGCGATGTTTAGTAGATGCAGTGCACTTACATCTTTAGATTTGACTAATTTCGACACATCAAATGTAACAAATATGAGCGCGATGTTTAATGGAAGCAGTGCACTTACATCTTTAGATTTGACTAATTTCGATACTTCAAAAGTAACTGATATGAAAGGGATGTTTGGAGGGACATCTGAATCTGGTACTATGGGTTTAAGAGAAGTAAAAATTTCCGATAAGTTCGTTACAGATAGTGTAACGAATATGCGTCTATTGTTTAGGTTATGTGCGTATTTAAAGTTTACAATAAATATAACTGGTAATAATGTAACAAATTATGATAGAATGTTTGAAGATGCAGCAACGGATTCTACGGCGTTAATAACGCTTAACTATACAACGGATACAGAAACATTAGTAGATAATATGGTTGCAACTGCTGGTAGTGGTAATCATGTAGTAAAAGGAAGTCAAATATAAATTTGCTTCCTTTTTATTATAAAAAAAATAAGTTTTCACTTATTTAATATTTTTCCTGTATTTTTGAAACTTAATTTAGCAATTTCATTAAGTTTTTCTTTGCCAAATTTTTGAACAATCTTTTCACCAACTTCATCAACAATTGGTCCAGCACCTTTTGGTAAAATGAAACCTAATTCTTTAGATAGTTTATCATATTCTTTTAAAAATAGATATCTTGAAATAACAGAAGCACAAGCTACAGATAGTACTTGATCTTCAGCTTTTGTTAGAAATGTTATATCTCTAACGACATTTGAAGAATCTTTTAAGTAATTAAAATAAACGTATTTTTCAGCAAATTGATCAACTACTATATATTCATAATTAGGATGTTCTTGTTTTGTTTTATATAACATTTTGTTATGAAGAATAGCTTTAACTTTATTCATGTTATATTTATCATGATTACTATTATATTCTTTATTTGTTAGCATAATACTGTTATATGGTATTTTTTTTATTATTTGTGGTACGACTTCTAATATTTTTTCATCGGTCATTTTTTTGGAATCTCTTATACCTAATTCTTCTAGAAATGGTACATTTTCTTTTTCAACATATGTTGCTGTTACAATAATTGGTCCAAAATAATCACCAGTTCCAACCTCATCAGAACCAATAGTAGTAGCATTATATAATTTAGGATTCTTAATAATTTCCTTTTTTTCTTTAGTATTATTACTAGAATCAGTAGTTTCAACCTTTTTTAAAGGATTTAAATGTTTCTCCCTCTCAATCCAAAACTGACTAGATAAATCAGCATCATGACCTTGAAATACAGCTTTTCCAGATTCATATAAAGTAACAACAGTATCACAATCATCAGCCTGAAAAACAGCATAAGGAGGAGTTTTTTCTCTTTTTAGGTCTTTGAAAAATTCCTCCATTTCTTTTCTGGTATTTTCTGATACCTTTAATGTTATAGTTTTTTGTTTCATTTTTTAACCTCTATTTCTTTTATTATTTCGATTTTTCCAATATTACTATTTTTTAAAATTTCTAAATTATCTTTATTTATTTCTATTGTATAAATTACACTATTACCAAAGTTTTTATTTATTATATTCATTTTTATTTTTGGTAAATTATTGATGCCTTTTAAATCGGTTGTTAGTTTGATTAAATAGCCTTTTTCTAGTTCTATAATGTTTGATAATTTTATAATCTCACTTGCACACCTACTATAAGTTCTCGTTAAAGGACCAGCTCCTAGTTTTATGCCACCAAAATATCTGACGACTATACATATAACTTGATTTAAATTATTTTTTTGTAATGTATTTAAAATAGGTTTACCAGCTGTTCCACTTGGTTCTTTATCATCAG
>CAJKKJ010000117.1 GCA_905200435.1 uncultured Bacillota bacterium
AATTGGTATCTTTGTTTTTTATTTCTTCTTTCATTGCTTTTATTAATTCTTCACCTCTTAAGTTTGCAAATTTATTATCTGATAAAAACTTTAATTTTAATTCATTAGGTGTACCTTCTAATCCTTTTGTGTAAGCAGGTGAAACTACTGGGTCAGCAAGTTCCCATATACCTCCTATTGGATCTTTAAATGCTCCATCTCCATATACCATGACTTCAATATTTTTCCCTGTTAAATCTTTTAATTTTTTTTGAATATTATTAACTAAAATATCGCCATGTTCTGGAAATAATTTAACTCTTTCTTCAGTTGATTTATTTGATCCAAGTAAACCATATTTTGAGTTGTAGCCTGAACCTTTAACGGATGATGTCAAGATTTCATCGGTTCCATACACAATTTCGGCTCCCATTTCTTTTAAGATTTTTTTGGTTTTAAAACGTTCATGTATATTGGCAACTAAACAATTCTTTGAATAATTTAATACATCTTTTGCTTTATTTGTAAAAATAAACTTAACTTCGCAGTTTTCATTGGTAACAAGTTCTCTATAGTAATTTACATAGTTAATACCTGTAAAAATATGTACTTCGTTACCAAAATATTTATTATATTCATTTTCTTCTAATACTTTCCCATAAGGATTGATATCATATTTTTCAAGTAAACTATCATCAAATAGGGAATTACCTTCTTCATCTTTTGGATAAGTCATACAGATAGTTATTTTATTCATAGCTCTAGCTATACCTTTAAGTAAAATACCAAAACGATTTCTACTAAAAGGGGATGGGAATACTAATGCAAGTTCACCAGATGGGAATTTTCTTTTAACGTCATAAGCAATTTGGTCAACTGTTGCATAGTTTCCTTCTGTAATTCCAACAACTGCTTCTGTAATTGCTACAACATCTTTGTCTTTAAATTCAAACCCTTCACTTTCTTTAGCTTTCATCAAAGATTCTATGACGATGTCTTCTAAATTATCATGTTCTTTGATAACAGGTGTACGAATACCGCGTACTACGGTTCCAACGTTTCTCATATATTTCCTCCTACTTTAAAAGTATAAATATTATTTTAATTTAAGTCAATATTATTGTCATAAATTCGTTAAAATGTTATAATTGTGTTAGAGGAGATAAGAAAATGTTAGAAATTAAAAACATCAATAAAAGTTATAAAGTCGGTGACTTTAAGCAAAAAGTATTAAAAGATGTCAGTATTAAATTTAGAGAAAATGAATTTGTTTCTATATTAGGTCAATCAGGTTCTGGAAAGACAACATTGTTAAATTTAATAGGTGGACTTGATAGATATGATACTGGTGATATTATTATTAATGGTAAGTCTACTAAACATTTTAAAGATAAAGATTGGGATGCTTATCGTAACAATTCAATTGGATTTATTTTTCAAAGTTATAATTTAATAAGTCATATATCAATATTAGATAATGTTGAAATGGGTATGACTTTAAGTGGTGTAAGTAGAAAATTAAGAAGAGAAAGAGCAATTGAAGTATTAAAAAAAGTTGGTTTAGGGGATCATATAAATAAAAAACCAAATCAATTATCTGGTGGCCAAATGCAAAGAGTGGCAATTGCAAGAGCGCTTGCAAATGATCCTGATATAATTTTAGCAGATGAACCTACTGGAGCTTTAGATTCAAAAACAAGTAAATCAATAATGGATTTGATAAAGGAAATATCTAAAGATAAATTAGTAATTATGGTAACACATAATGAAGAGATTGCAAAAGAATATTCTAGTAGAATTATTAAATTAAGTGATGGTGTTATTATTGAGGATTCTAATCCTATTGAGGAAGTAGATAATGAAAGCACCTATAAGTTAAAAAAGACATCAATGTCATTTATAACGGCTCTTAATTTATCTTTGCGCAATATTATAACAAAAAAGGGTAGAACTTTATTAACAGCTTTTGCATCTAGTATTGGTATTATAGGAATTGCTTTAATATTATCTCTTTCAAATGGATTTGATAAACAAATAGAAAAATTTGAAAATGATACTTTAACTAATTATCCAATAACTATATCAAAAGGAACGATGGAAAATACGGAAGAAGCAATGAGTTTATTCACAAATACTGATGGTAAATATAGTGATGAAAAATATGTCTATAAACAAAAAATAGATTTAGAAAAATTGACTCATATAAATAATATTGATGATGATTATTTAAATTATTTAGATGGTATTGATAAAGATTTAATTGATGGAATATCTTATACAAGATTATCTGTTATGGGTATTAATCTACTTGTAAAGGGTAAAAAAACAAATATGGTAAGTTTTGGTACATCTTTAAATAGTGTTATGACAATACCTAAATCATTTGATGAACAAAACAATTATTTAACAAATAATTATGATTTATTATATGGTAAGTTTCCTAAAGAAGCAACTGATGTTTTATTGGTTGTGAGTTCTGATAATGAGGTAAGCGAAAAAGTACTTGAAAATTTGGGGTTTGATATTGAGAAAGAAAGGTTTTCATTTGATGATGTATTAAATAAAGAATTAGTATATGTTATAAATGATAATTTGTATAATAAAATAAAAGTTGGCAATAAAACTATTTATATGATGAAAAATAATTATGATGAATTATATGATATGAATGATAATATTAAATTAAAAATAGCAGGTATTGTAAGATTAAAGAAAGATGTAAAAACTGGAATGTTTACACCTGGAATAGTATTTAAAGATGAATTAGGAGAATTAATATACGAAAAAAATCAAAATTCAGAAGTTGTAAAAAGTCAAAAAGGTAAGGATTATTTTGTTTTATCAGGAGAAAAATTTACTAAAGAAAGTATGATTTCTAGTGAAGTTGATGCAATAAGTTATTTAGGTGGTAATAAAATACCATATATCATAAATATATATCCAAAGGATTTTAGTGCTAAAAATAAAATAAGTGAACTTTTAGATAAATATAATGAAAATAAAACTGATGAAGATAAAATAGTATATAAAGACTATGCTAAAATATTTGTTGATTTATCACAAAATATAATGGATGCAATTACTTATGTATTGATTGCTTTTAGTGCAATTTCATTAGTTGTATCTTCGATTATGATTGGAATAATAACATATATATCTGTTTTGGAAAGAACAAAAGAAATTGGTATATTAAGAAGTTTAGGTGCGAGAAAAAAAGATATAACAAGAGTGTTCAATGCAGAAACATTTATAATTGGTTTAACATCTGGATTAATAGGAATTATAATTGCCCGTTTGTTATTATTCCCAGTTAATATGATTCTTGAAAATATAACAAGTTTGCAAAACGTTGCAATTTTAAATCCATTGCATGCTATTATATTAATAATTATAAGTTTAATATTGACTTTAATAGGTGGTTATATTCCAGCTGTTATGGCAAGTCACAAAGATCCAGTAGAATCATTAAGAGTTGATTAAAAAATGAATTATTATTAATAAAAAAATGATTTTAAGAAAAATTAAAGGCAATATGATATAATTATTTGTAATTATAAAATATTGTCCTTTTATAGATAGGAAGTGAATTGTAGTGAATAATTTAGGAACAAAAAAATTAGAAACGGAAAGATTGATATTAAGAAGGATAGAACAAGATGATTATAAACAAGCGTATGAAAATTGGTGTAGTAGGGAAAGAGTTGCAAAGTATGTGCTTTGGTCTAAGCATGATAATCTAAATGTAACTAAAAATTTGTATGATAAATGGATTTCAGAATATGATGATAAAGAAACATATAGGTGGATTATAGAATTTAAGGAAAATAAGAAAGCAATTGGAATGATTGGTGTTTCAAAAAAATTTCTTGCATATTCAACATGTGAACTTGGATATTGTTTGAGTGATGATTATTGGAATAAAGGAATAATGACTGAAGCAATAAAAAGAGTAATTAAGTTTTTATTTGAGGAATGCAGTGCCAAAACTATATGGGCAGAATTTTTAGAAAATAA
>CAJKKJ010000118.1 GCA_905200435.1 uncultured Bacillota bacterium
AGAAATAGTTTTAATATAAATTATGAAGAAAAACAAAAAGAATTAAATGAAAAAGAATTAAATGAAAAACTTGAAAAAGAAGCAATTGATATTACACTTCCTGCAACTAAAATAAAAACAGGAAGCTCTAATATTCTTGAAAAAGTAATTGAAGAAGTTGAAGAATTAATGATGTCAATGGGATATGATGTTGTTGATGGCCCTGAAATAGAAGAAGATCATTATAACTTTGAATTACTAAATATTCCAAAAGGTCATCCAGCAAGAGATGCACAGGATACTTTTTATCTAGAAGATGAAAAAGTATTATTAAGAAGTCAAACATCTCCAGTTCAAGCAAGAGTAATGTTAGAAGGAAAAGGAGAAACGCCAATAAGAGTAATATGCCCTGGTAAAACATATAGAAGAGATGATGATGATGCAACACATTCTCATCAATTTATGCAAATAGAAGGATTATTAGTTGATAAAAATGTTAGTTTATGTGATTTAAAAGGAACATTTGATATAATTGCTAAAAAATTATTTGGTGAAGATTGTACAACTAGATTTAGGCCAAGTTATTATCAATTTACTGAACCTTCTGTTGAGATGGATATAAGTTGTTTTGTATGTCATGGTAAGGGATGTTCATTATGTAAAAATACAGGCTGGATAACAGTATCTGGTGCTGGAATGGTTCATCCTAATGTATTAAGAAATTGTGGATATGATCCTAAAGAATGGACTGGCTTTGCATTTGGTTTTGGTGCAGAACGTTTAGCAATGTTAAAATATGGAATAAATGATATAAGAGTATTTTACAATACTGATTTGAGAGAATTAGAAAATTTTAGTAGGAGGTAAAAAATGATAAGTTTAGAATGGTTAAATGACTATGTTGATATAGCAAATATTGATCCTAAAGAACTTGCTGAGAAAATAACTAAAGCGGGTGTTAATGTTGAAAAAGTAATAACAAATCATATAAACAATTTAGTTATTGGTGAAGTTATAGAATGTGAAAATCATCCTGATAGTGATCATTTACATATTTGTAAAGTAAATGTTGGTAATGAAATTTTACAAATAGTATGTGGCGCTCCAAATGTTAGAAAAGGTTTAAAAGTAATAGTCGCACAAGTTGGTTCTGTTTTACCTGGTAATTTTGAAATAAAAAAAGGTAATATTAGAGGTGCTGAATCTAATGGAATGCTATGTGCTTTATATGAATTGGGCTTAGAAGAAAAAACAGAAGAAAATTATAATAAAGGTATTCATGAATTAGATGCTAATGCTCCTGTTGGAGAAGATCCATTCAAATATTTAAATTTGGATACAACTTTATATGAATTAGATATTCATAAACATAGAAATAATGATTGCTTCTATCATATTGGATTTGCTTATGAAGTTGCAGCTATTTTAAATAAAAAAGTAAAATTACCAGATTTAACTACTAATCCAATAAATGATGAGGTAAATAATTATTTTAGTTTGAAAGTAGAAACAAAAAAATGTCCATATTATTTAGCTAAAATGGTAAAAGATGTTGAAATTAAGGAATCACCAGATTTTATTAAAAAAAGACTAATAGATGCTGGTATGAGACCTATTAATAATGTAGTTGATATATCAAATTATGTTATGTTGGAATATGGGCAACCATTACATTTCTTTGATAAAAATAAATTAGGAAATAACATTGTTGTAAGAGATGCATTTGATGATGAAAAAATTATTACTTTAGATGAAAAAGAAAGAATTTTAAATCATAATGATATTGTTATAACTGATGGATCAAAACCAGTAGCAATAGCAGGTGTAATGGGTGGATTAAATACTGATGTAGATGAAAATACAAAAGATATTTTGATTGAAAGTGCTATATTTGATGGTGTTAGTATAAGATATACATCAACTAATTTGAATTTAAAAAGTGAAGCTTCTATTAGATATGGTAAAGGATTAAATTATGAATATACAAGTGATGCTATTGAAAGAGCTTGTCATTTACTTGAAAAATATGCTGGAGCTAAAGTATTATCTGGAATAGTAAAATATGATAATATTGATAAAACACCAAAAGTTGTAACTTTTGATTCAAATGAAGTTAATAAAATGTTAGGTATTAATATATCTAAAGAAAATATGGAAAAAGAATTTGATAGATTGGGTTTTGATTATAAATTAAATAATGATACATTTACCGTTATTATTCCAAATAGAAGACTTGATATTGAAGCAAATGTAAACGATATTGCTGAAGAAATAGGAAGATTATATGGATATCATAATTTAGTTGGTACATTACCTGTACTAGGGTTAAAAAAGGGTGAGTATAAAGGTGATTTAAAATTAAGAAAAGATGTTAGTAAACATATGAGAGGTCTTAATTTAAATGAAGTTAAAACTTATACATTAGTTTCACCTGAAATGGCTAAACTATTTAATTATGAAAATAAAGAAAATGCTATTTTGCCAAATCCTATGAGTGCTGATAAGAGTGTTATTAGAACTACTTTAATACCATCATTAATTAATATTTATGAATACAATAAAGCTAGAAAAGTAAATGATATATTAATTTATGAAATTTCAAAAACATATGATAAAGAATATAACGAAGATGTCAAGTTAAGTATTTTAATGAAAGGCAATTATATCACTAATGATTGGATGAATAATAGAATAAAAATTGATTTTTATTTAATAAAAGGAATAATTGAAAATGTTTTAAATTATTTAGGATTTAAGAATAGGTATTCTTTTGAGAAAGATATAATTAATAATTTGCACAATGGAATATCAGCTTCTATATTAGTTGATAGGCAAAAAGTTGGTATAATAGGTAGAGTTCATCCATCTGTTTTAAAGGATGATGTATATGTATGTGAACTTTCATTAACAAAATTAAATAAAGAAGTAAAACCTTTAAAATATAAGGAAAGTTCAAAATATCCTGAAATTGTAAAAGATGTTGCATTTATAATTCCTAAGTCTTTAACGTCAGGAGAAATAGTTGAAACTATTAAAAAAGCTGGTGGTAGATTACTTGCAAGTGTTGATGTATTTGATGTATATACTGGAGAAAATGTTAAGGATAATGAAAAATCAATTGCATATACTTTAACATTTAAAGATGATACTAGAACATTAAATGATGAAGAAGTTAATACTGTATTCAGAAATATAATAAATAAAGTTGTTGAGAAGTTTAATGTTGAATTAAGAGATAAGTAGAAATACTTATCTTTTTAAATATATATTTGAACAATTAACTAAAACAATGTATAATGTAATTAGAGGTAGTATTTATGGTAATAATGGGCAAATATATTGGGTTTTGTAAAGGTGTTTATAATTCAGTAAATACAACAATAGAACTATTAGAAAAATATAAAAATGTATATGCTTTAGGAATGCTTGTTCATAATGAAAATGTTATAAAAGATTTAGAAAATAAAGGTATTATTTTTGTTGATGATATAAATGAAGTGCCAGATAATTCTCATATAATTTTTAGAGCACATGGTGTATGTAAAGAAATATATGAAAAAGCAAAAAATAAAAATTTAATAATTCATGATTTAACATGTCCAAATGTATTAAATATTCATAAGAAGGTACAAGAATTAAATGATAAAGGATACTATGTAATATTATGTGGTCATCCTAATCATCCTGAATCAATTGGAACAATAAGTTATTGTGATGGTATAATAGTTGAAAATATAGATGATATTATAATTCCTAAAAATAAAAAATTAGCGCTTCTATGTCAGACTACTGTAAGTTTAGAAAAGTTCGAACAAATAAAAAATTATTTAATAAGTAAATATCCTGATACACTAATATATAATACTATTTGCTTTGCTACTAAAAGAAGAGAAGAAGAGGTAATTGAATTATCTAAAAATGTTGATAATCTATTAGTAATAGGATCTAATAAAAGTTCTAATACCAAAAAATTGATTGAT
>CAJKKJ010000119.1 GCA_905200435.1 uncultured Bacillota bacterium
TGTTTTAATAAAGCAGCATCCGGTGTTCCTATTACATCTGTACTATCTTGTTTTTCTTGTACTTTTAAACATACTCTAAACCTTGAGTTACTTTTAATTTGGTCATTTACTATTCCAGATGGTTTTTGAGTTGCTAGTATTAAATGAACACCTAAACTTCTACCTATTCTGGCAGCACTTATTAATTGATCCATAAATTCTGGTTGATTTGTTTTTAATTCAGCGAATTCATCACAGATAATAAGTAAATGCGATATTGGTTCTTTTACTATTCCACTATGATATAATTTTTGGTATTTATATATATCTATAACACCCTCATTTAATTTTTTTCTTGTTTCATTAAATATTCTTTGCCTTCTTCTTAATTCGGACTGAATTGATACCAATGCTCTTTTCATTTCAGCTGTATCTAGATTTGTTATTTTTCCAGCTAAATGAGGTAGTTTGATACCTGTTATTTCATTTTCAAATGCACCAGCTAATCCTCCACCTTTATAATCTATTATTATAAATGAAACATCTTCTGGATGAAAATTAACTGCTAGTGATAATATATAACTTATAAGGAATTCACTTTTTCCTGATCCTGTCATACCGGCTATTAAACCATGTGGTCCATATGCTTTCTCATGAATATCTAAATTAAATAACATTCCATGTGTATCTATACCTACAGGTACTTGTAATGATAATGTGGAATCATTTTTCTTCCATCTTTCTAATGAGTTTAATTGTTCAACTTTTCCAACATTATACATTTCTAAAAACGTAAATGTATTTGGTAATGAATATAACTCATTTGTAAATTTTATTGGAGTATTATTTAAGACCATAAAACAATCTTTATAATTTATTTCTGTATATGGATCTATTGTAAATTCTTTTTGTTTTGTTGATACTAATTCACTTTCAAATATACCACCTTTCATATTATTTATGCTTATAAATGTAGTACATTCGTTTGGTAATGTTGATAGTGTATCATTTAGTACTATTACACCAAATCCAATATTTTCTTTTTGTTTTAATGAATCTATTACTATTTCTATATTTCTTGATACTGCGTAGTTATCTGTTATTACAATATAGTATGGAATAAAATTTTTATAGTTTTTATCTTTTCTATTTTGTAATTCTTTTTCTAGAATAGCCGATAATTGCTGCATTTCTTCATAATTTGATGCAAAGTATCGTACACTTTTATTATTATTCCATACATGTGGAAGACTTTTTACATATTCCCAATCTTTTTTATTTTCTTCACTTGTTAAAAACACTAATTTTAAATCTTCATAGCTATGAAATGTTAATAGCTGGAATATTATTGTTTTCATATATTCTGTTAATTCTTTGTGCTTTCCAACTAGTGCTAGTATATATTTTTCTGTTAATGATACTGTTATTGGAACATTATTTAATATTTTTGATTTGTGTACTAGAGTATTTAATATTTCTTTTAAATTATCTTCTTCCATTGTGAAATGTTCTTCTGGATAGCGAATATCTAGTTCAACAGGTGTATTTCCTAGTCCTAATCTTACTTTTAGAAAATCTGATTGGTCTATTTTTCTTTCCCATAGTTTTCTATTCTTTGTTAATATTATATTTTCGCATTCTTTAGAATTTATATAGTTTTCATGTAATATTTGTGTTTGATTTTTCATTATTACATCTATTTCATTTTCTTTTTGTTCTATATATTCTTTGTATTTTTTTTGTCTTTCTTCTTCCTTTTTTAGAGTTCTTTTCTTTTGATATTTTCTATTTAACATTGGCCATAATAACATACTTAGTAGCATTACTACACCACCTATTAATGATGGTAATGCGGATTTTAATGTCCTTGTTTTTGAGAAAACACTATCTAGTGTTGTAAATATTGTCATTATAGACATTGAACTTACTGTTAAACTTGAACCTATTAAAAAGATTGCTGGTATTTCTTCTAGTACTACTTTACCTGGTGGTGGATCTATTACCATTGTTTCTTTTTCTACTACTGTTTTGAAACGTGGTGCGCGCAAAAAATAGTCTTCATCTTTATATAGTTCAATATTTTCTTCTAACTCATCTTCTATTTCTTTTAATTTTAATGGTATTTTATTGTATTTTATTTCTTCTAAATTTGAGTATCTTACTGTATTTTTTGGATTTGTTATTATTATCTTCTCTTTTAGGAATATCATTTTTAATCCAAGTATAAAGATAATATCGCCATATTCTATATTTTTTGTTTTTACTCGTTCATCATTTACAAAGACACCAAACTTTGAATTATTATCTGTTATATTCCATTTCCCGTTTTTTTGAGTTATTTTAGCTTGTACATCTGATATTAATGGATTGTCATAGATGATTGTGTTTGTACTATTTTTTCCGATTGTTATTTCTGTTTGTCCTTCTAATTTTAAATGCATAATTGAATCATCAAACATTGGTTCTGTATATAATAGATATATTTCATTGGTTTTATTGACTTTTACATAATATAGTGAATATTCTTCTAGTAGTATTGTTTCTTTTGGATTTTGATTACTATCTAATAATGTATAATCTGGGTTACTTTTTACTTCCCATCCTTCACTTATTCCTTCTATATTTATTATTTGTTCATTGTTTATAGGACCTGTTACCCAATAGTTTCCTATCACATTTTTGTTGAGTATTGTTCTTATAATTTTGTTTCCTGTTATTAGTAATAGTACCATGTTTCACCTACCTTTTTATAATTCTGTTATTATTTCAATATTTTGATTAATGTTTTTTTCTCCTGTTTGATATGTTTGTTTTGCTTCTTTTAGTATTTTTAATTCTTGTTCTAATTCTTCTTTTATCGTTATGAATTGTTTTATATATTCATCTTGTTTTTTTTTGAATTCTACTTCAGCATTACTTTGCCATACTTCTTCTACTTTTTTTAATGTTTGTTCTATTTCTAATAGATTGTTTTCTATTTTATTTTTTTCATTTTCAAAGTTTGTTATTAGTGTTTCTAATTCGCTTTCTTTGTATAGTATATTATTCATGAGATATTACCTCTCTTTGAGCTTTTTCTTTGAAACTGCTTTCTTCATCAGCATATAGACTAGATGTTAGTTCTATTTTTTCTGATAGTAGTTTTGTATAGGTTATTATTTTAGAAAATTGTTCATTGTTAAATGTTTTTATTCTTTGGACAATGGCATCTATTCCTATTCCTTTTAGAGAATTTTCTAGAGAATCTACTATTTGGTTTATATTTATTTGACTTTGTTTTAATTCATCATAATTTTTAGTTAATGCTGCGCTGATATTTTTTAACTCTTTATGATTTACTTCTATTCTCATCTTTTTTCTCCTTTATTTTACTATTTATAACCCCTACTGTTGCTGTCGCTGCACCGAGTCCTAATATTGTACCTATATTTATATTGCTTGAATCTTCTTGTTTGATGTCATTTTTTATAGTTGGCGTTTCAATTACTTCTTCTATTATTTCATCATTGTTTTTTGGATATTCTGGCATATTAATATTTTCTTGATTATCTTCTTTTGTTGAATTATTAATATTGTTATCTTCTATATCATTTTTTGGCTCTTCAGTTGTATTTGGTGTTTCTTTATTATCTATATTGGTATTGCTGCTTGAAATATTATTTTTAGGTGTATTATTAGATGAAACGTTATTATTCTTTGAATTATTCTTTTGTTCTGGCTTATCAACTGATGGTTCTGCATTTTTATTGGTTGTTGTGTCAATTTCTGATTCTTGATTATTCATATTGTTTTCTGATTCATCTGGTAATTCTGTTGTTTCTTCAGATTTATTTGCGAAATCATTAATTATTCTTTCGCTTGATTTTGTTCCTGTAAATGGAGTTTTTCTTTCTTGTTTTTCATCATTGCTCTCGAAATCATTAATTATTCTTTCGCTTGATTTTGTTCCTGTAAATGGA
>CAJKKJ010000120.1 GCA_905200435.1 uncultured Bacillota bacterium
GAACTAGTCTGCGTATCAAAAGATGGCATTGGCATTGGATACATTCCAGGCATCATTGGGTACATTCCTTGCATATAAGGTGCGTTTGAATAAGGACAAGCTCTATCTTTTCGCATATTTCCTCCATTTCTAATAAATTATATGCTTTTTTTCAAAAAGTGTGTTATTATATTTAAAGGAAGTGATTTTATGAGATTAAAAAACAATCCAAAAGCAAATGATATTGTTTTAAATTCTAAATATGTAAATAAAGAAATTAATTTTGAAAATAATAATAAAATATGTTTAGAAATAGGTACAGGAAAGTGTGATTTTATTATAGGTTCTGCTTCTAAATATCCAGATATAAATTTTATTGGAGTTGAAAAATATGCTAGTGTTTTAGTAAGTGGTGTTAAAAAATTAGAAAATTTAGAATTAAATAATTTAAAATTATTACTTTTAGATGCTAATAATATAGATGAAGTATTTGATAAAAAAATAGATACATTATATTTAAACTTTAGTGATCCATGGCCTAAAAAAAGACATGAAAAAAGAAGATTAACAAGTCCTATCTTTCTAGAAAAATATAACAAAATATTTAAAGACAATCCGCACATAATATTAAAAACAGATAATAGATCACTATTTGAATATTCACTTGTTTCATTAAGTAATTTTGGTTATACATTAAATAAAGTTTCCTTAGATTATAATGACGAAAATAATATTTTAACCGAATATGAAAAAAAATTCAGAGAAAAAGGAATGCCAATATATTATTTAGATGCTGAACTTTACAAAAACTATACTGTAAAGGAAAAATAATCTTTTTAATTTAAATAATATTTGGTATAATATATATGAGTGAGATTATGAAAAAAATTTGGATTTTTTTACTACTAATATTATGTACAGGATGTACAATTGTAAGAATTGATACAGAAAATATTGGTAATATTACATCAGTAGTTCTTTCGAAAAATAATAAACTATACAACAGAGTTGGTAAAGGATATAAATACTATTTACCAAGGGGAGCATCTTATATTGATAATAACGGATTCAATGAAAAATTATATTCAGGAGGTAACTATTATTACCTGTTTGTAGATGCTGTAAGTTATTATTATAAAAAAGATATCAAATGTAATTTTGATGATAATGTTTATTACAAAGAAGAATTTACAAAAGATAAAAGAGGTTGTTTGCAAATAACAGAACAAAGTGGAGACTATCTAATAAGATTCTTTTACAATTATGCAAGAATAGAAACATTAGTATCTAAAAATGATTTAAATTCAGCAGTACTTGATGCATCATATATTTTATCGACAGTTAAATTCAATGATACAATAATAGAATCAATACTAAAAGAAAGTGATTTAACAAATACAGAAAAAGTATATGAAGCATTTACATCAAATAGTGAAATTGACAATTTTTATCGCACAAGTGAAGAAAATATGAAAGTAGGTGAATAAATGGGGTTATTTGGAAAAATAAGGGACATGCTAACATATGAAGACGATAGTGAAGAAGTTGAACCAGTAAAAAAAGAAGTTTCAACAGTTTCAATACCAGCACCACTTCCAGAAAAAGAAAAAATCGATTTTGAAATCGAAGAAAAAGAAGTTAAAGAAGAATTACCAAAAAGGGAAGAAAGAATAAAAGAAGAAAAACCATCATTTACAATATTTACAGATTCAGATTTTAGTGATTTTAAAAAAGAAAAAGTTAGAGAAGAAAAGAAACCGTATCAAAGCAAAGAAGAAGTACATAAATTTAAGCCATCACCAATTATAAGTCCAGTTTATGGAATTATAAAAGATGAAGAAGAAAAAGAAGAACCAGTAAGTACATTTAATAGAGTTCAAGATGTTTCTTTAGATGATGTCAGAAAAAAAGCTTATGGTACCCTTGAAGACGATGTTGAAACTAACCTATTTACAACAAGAGAGCTAAGTTTAGAAAATAACACTAAAAATGATATATTTGACGAAGTAAATAATGCAGTCAATGAAAGAGATAAAGTAAATGATGATAGTGATAAAGCTATCAATGAAAATGATTTATTTAACTTAATTGATTCTATGTATGAAAGGAAGGATGATTAATGGAAGCAATGAAATTAGCAATGCCTGTCATAATTTATGTTTTACTAGCTATACTTATAATAGCACTTATCGTATTAGTTATAAGATTAATAGTTGTTTTAGATAGTGCGAATAAGTTAGTAAAAAACTTAGAAGAAAAAGTAAATAAATTTAATGGTGCTTTCAAAGCTATCGATTCAGCATGTGAAGCATTATCATTTGCAGGAAGTAAATTTAGTTCATTTGTAACTAATACAGTTTCAAGATTAATAAGAAAGGATGAGGAAGATGAGTAAAAAAGGATTTTTATGGGGAGCTGCTTTAGGAATAGGTGCAGGAATGTTACTAGCACCTAAAAAAGGTAGTGAAACAAGAAGAGAATTAAAAGAAAAGTTAGATGAAATGCTAGCAAAATTAAAAGATGTAGATTATGATGAGGTAAGAGAAAATATTGAGGTTAAAATTTATCAAATCAAAAATGAATTAAGAGATTTAGATAAAGAAAAAGCTATTGATATTGCTAAAAAGAAAGTAGCTGAACTTCAAAAAATGAGTTCTGAATTAGTAAATTATGCTGTAGAAAAAGGAACTCCAGTACTTCAAAAATCTGCTGATGCTATAAGAGAAAAAGTAATAAAAGTATCAAAAGAAGTTATTGAAAAATTAGAAAAAGACAATAACAAAGTTGATGTAAAAACTAAAAAAGAAGCATAAAGCTTCTTTTAAATTGAAAAATACAAAAAATTATTAAAATAATCTTGCATTATTTATAAAAAAATGTATAATTGAATATGTACTTGTTCTTGGAAAAAGAGTTCCTTGACTTTTTCTCGGAATAAGCGAATAAAAATTACGAAAGGAGAAATTATGGCTTTAAATAAAGAATTAAAGAATGATCTTGTTAAGAAATATGCAAGAACTGAAGGAGATACAGGATCTGCTGAAGTACAAATTGCAATATTAACTAATGAAATTAGTGCCTTAACAGAACATTTAAAAGAACATAAACATGATTATAGTTCACGTCGTGGTTTATATAAGAAAGTTGGTCAAAGAAAATCTTTATTAAACTACTTATACAAAACAGATGTAACTAGATATCGTGAATTAATCAAAAGTTTAGGATTAAGAAAGTAAGCACTCTTTTTTGAGTGTTTTCTTTTCTTTAAAATATAGGAGGTAAAATGAATAATATATTTGAATTAGACTTTTATGGTAGAAATATAAAAGTTGAAATAGGCGAATATGCCAAACAAACAAATGGATCATGCTTAGTAAGATATGGCGATACAGCAGTTATTACAGCAGCAGTAATGAGCAAAAATGCAATAACAGCAGATTTTTTCCCGCTTACAGTATCTTATCAGGAAAGATTATATTCAGTAGGTAAAATACCTGGTGGATTTATAAAAAGAGAAGGTAAACCAACAGAAGCAGCTACACTTGCATCAAGATTAATTGATAGAACACTAAGACCATTATTTGCAGAAGGATTTAGAAATGAAGTACAAGTTATAAGTACAATATTATCAGTTGATCAAGATAATTCACCAGAAATGACAGCTATGCTTGCATCAAGTATTGCTTTATCAATATCTGATATACCATTCGAAGGACCAATAGCAGGTGTTGTTGTAGGTAGAATTGATGGAGAGTTTATTATTAATCCAACAAGTGAACAACTTGAAAAAACAGATATAGTATTAACTGTAGCTGGAACAAAAGATGCAATTAACATGGTAGAAGCTGGTTGTCATGAAGTAAATGAAGAAGACATGGTAGAAGCCTTAATGTTTGGTCATGAAGCAATTAAAAAATTAATTGCATTTGA
>CAJKKJ010000121.1 GCA_905200435.1 uncultured Bacillota bacterium
TAGATGTAGATAATCAAAAGATTATTTTTGATGATTATCAAGAGGAAGCATCACTTACTAGTGTTCCTGCTGATGATTTGATGAGTTCAATTACTAATATTTATTATGGAATTAATTTGAGTAAAATTGGTTTATCTGAAGAACAATTAGATAAATTAAATATTACATCTGAATTGAATAATATTTATATAAAGGAAAATAATAGTGGTAATAGTATATTTGCAATGATGATGTTTTCAATAGTTTTATTCTATGCTGTATTCTTTTGTGCGAGTCAAGTTTCTGCTTCTGTAACTACTGAAAAAACTTCAAAAATTATTGAATCTTTAACAACTTCTACTAGTCCTAAGTATATTGTTTTGGGTAAAACACTTGGTGTTGGTGTTGTTGGTTTATTACAACTTTTATATCTTTTAATCGCACTTGTATTATCTGGTAAAGCTTTTTTACCTAAAGAAATGTTAGAAGGCTTTATTAATTTTAGTTCGATTACTCCTCTTGTTTGGATTACGGTTATTATTTATTTTATTTTAGGTTATGCTTTATATGCTTTGATATTTGCTTTAACTGGTTCTTTAGTTCAGAAACCAGAAGATATTCAAAATGCTAATTCACCTGTTTCGATGATTTCGGTATTTGCTTTTTATCTTGCATATTTTGCAATGATGAATCCTAGTAGTTCACTTAGTAGTTTTGCTAGTTTATTTCCATTTTCATCAGCATTTAGTATGCCTTCTAGAGTGCTTTTAAATGTAGTTAGTATTCCTGAATTTATTGGGTCTGTTTTAATTCTAATTGTTACTTGTATTTTGGTGGGATATGCTTCTATAAAAGTTTATTCGAATGCTATTTTAAATTATGGCAGTAAATTTAGTTTAAAGGATATTAAAAAATATTTAAAACAAAAGTAAGCGAAAGCTTACTTTTTGCAATAAAAAAAGCCTTTTTATAAGGCTTTTATAATCATCATTGGTGGAGAATGAGGGACTCGAACCCTTGACCCTCTGCGTGCAGGGCAGATGCTCTACCAACTGAGCTAATTCCCCATGACAACGAATTGATTATAGCATAATTAATTAATCATTGTCAAGCGTAAATATAATATTTCTTTTATATTTGCGAAAAATTCTTTACTATGAGTTATAAAAATAGTATAATTTTGTTAGAGTGATAAGATGAATAAAAGAGGATTAACATTACCAATTTTGATAATAATTATAATAGGTATAGGATTGCTGTTTACTGGATTGTATACTCATTTTAGTGGTGAAAAAAAATTGAGCGATGAAGAAAAAAATAATGCTCAAATAAGCTTAATTATTGATGCTGCTAAAATATGGGTAAAAGAAAATGGTATAAATGGTGATATTAGTATTTCTTTGTGTGAACTTGAAGCTAATGATTATATTGGTACTTTAATTAATCCTTTGACAAAGAAACCTATACCAAATGATTCTTTGATTAAATATGAAAATGGAGAATTTTATTTCGAAATTGGAAAAAATAATTTAAAAATTTGTTCTATGGAAAATTTATATTCTTATGTAGAACTTGATGTTAATGATAATAATTTTGTTGAGATTCCTGTTATAAGTGATGATATTAAAAAAATTATTATTAGGGAAAATGGTAATGAAGTTAGTAGGATGTATAGAAATAAAAAGACTACTTATGAAATTATTTATTTTTTGAGTAATAATGAAGTTCAAACTAGGTATTTAATTGTTAGAGATACAACTGCACCAACTATTAATTTAGATTTAGATGGTTATAATTATGATAATGATTCTAATACTATTATTGTTAAAAAGTATGATAATTTTGTTGAACCTAAAATTATTGTATCTGATAATAGTAATTCTAATATTACCAATAGTGTAAGTAATAATGTTGATACAAATAAAGTTGGTAATTATGAAATTGTTTATAAAGCCAGCGATGATGATTCAAATGAATCTGTAAAAAAGATAAATGTTGTTGTTAAATCGGATAATGATAATGAGAATTATTATATTGATACTGATAGATATACTAATAAAAGAGATATTGTTTTAAATATTAAGGGAATTAATACTTTAGAAATATGTGTTTCTAATAATTCAATGTGTGATAACTGGATTCCTTATACGGAAACTTTGAATTGGACTTTAGATGAAGATATTCAAAGAATTTATGTTTATTATAAGACTGAAAATAATATTTTTATGAAAAAAGTTGATGTTTATTTGGACACTCAAAAACCATCTTATGTTTCTAGTAAGAAGGTATTATTTGGTCCTTCTTATAATTTGTCTGATATTATTAATGCTTCTGATAATTTAAGTGGTATAAAGAGTATATCTAGTAATTCAAATAAAATCTATAAACCTAGTTATTTGGGCAACAATAAATTAAATATTGAAATTATTGATAATGCTGATAATAAATCAGAGGAATCTATATCTTTAATTACTTATAAAAATATTAGATGTGATAATAGTGTATCTTCTGTTGTTAATGAAGATGGACTTGTTAAGGATGGAAATAGATGTATATATATTGGTGAAAGTCCAAATAATTATATTAGGTTTAATAATGATGTATATAGGATAATATCTATTGAATCTGATAATAAGATAAAAATAATTAGGGATAGTAGTTTATCTAGAGAAGAATTTAATTCAAATGATTGGAATTCTTCTGGATCAAAAAAATATTTGGATAATTATTTTGCTAATTTGAATAGTAGAATTACTACTGATGGATTATTTTATTATGGTGATATTTCTAGTCAGAGTTTTGTTTCTTCTTTGTATGTAAATAATAACTCTAGATATAATATCTATAATATTGGTTTACTTTCTACTTATGAATTTTTAAAAGCTGGATCTTGTGATGGTAATACTTCATGGGATAAACTTCTTACTAATAATCCTTGTAAAACGAATAACTGGCTTTATAATAAGAGTGAATTTTGGCTTATTAATACTACTAAAGGTATACCAATGTATGTAACTCGTGATGGCAACATTTCTTATACTTATGATGGTAAAAAAGATGTTAGACCTGTTTTGTTTTTGAAAGCAAATATTGGTATTGTTGGTGGTAATGGTTCTTCTGATAATCCCTTTGTGATTGATGATTCTATTGAACCTACTAATTTGGTATGTAGTGTTACGACTTCTAATTCTTTTGACACTGTAAAAACTTTGATTGTTAATTCTGATGTTGATACTTTAATTTCTTTTGATGGTATTAACTGGTCTAATAATAGAAGAATGGATGTTAGTAGAGCAGGAATTTTTACTGCTTATGTTAAGAATGATAGGGATATTACTTCTTGTTCTGTTAGACTTTATGAAGAATATGAATATAGATATAAGGAATGCTCTAATAGTAATAAGGTATTTGGTTCATGGTATGCTGTTGGTAGTTCTAAAGAGAGTAATGATTTTTATGTTACTTCTAAGGATGAAGCTTTAAGTAATTATTTAGATCATTATGAAACGGTTGATAGTACTTATTGTAATAATTGTAAATGGGTTACTAAGTATGAACGAAAGGTTGAATCTTGTAAGAGTTTTGCTGATAGTGTTTGGTCTGATTGGTCTAGTTATAAGCCTAATGAAGATGTTTCTATTTTAATTGATAAGCCTAGAATTAAGTATGGAATGAGGTAATATATAATTTACTTTGTATTTTGATATTGTAAAAATATAATAGAATTAGAGAAATCAAGTTTATTCTTGATTTTTTTGTATTGAAATAAGTAGGGGAATGTGTTAAAATTAAAGAGTAGAAAAATACTAATAATGTTGATAAAGTAATAAATAATAGAAGGAATGTTGATAACATGAAAGCACTAATACATACATACATGTATTACTAAAAAATAAAAAAAATAATATTTTTGTTGA
>CAJKKJ010000122.1 GCA_905200435.1 uncultured Bacillota bacterium
TTTTTATTATTCCTTTTTTATTTAAATATTTGCCACCACTTTTTTTATCATCTTTTACAAAATAAGTAACTTCAACTTTATTTTTATCAGTTATATTTTTGCTCAAATAATTTAATTTGTTATCTAGTATTTCTTTTAATCCATCATCTATTTCAATTTCTTTTTCTGTTAATCTTGCTGTTTCTTTGACAGCACTATCATACCCTACTAAAGCGGCAAATGGGGCGAACTGGGCTGCTCTTGCATCCATACTTAAATGTTTATACTTTGAAATTGGTCTATTTAAATTAATAATATCATCATATTTATTCATCCTTTATGACCTCCTACTTCCTTGTTTCTTTCAATTGCTGTTGAACCTTCAATAAAATTCATTCCTTTTAGTATTGCATTTTTTCCATATTTTCTTTTTATATCTAATAGAGTTTTTTGAATTTTTCTTTCATTTATTTCGTCTTGATTTTCTTTTTCTTTTTGTTTTGTTATTTTTTCATAATTTGTAAATAAATCTAATTGTTCAGATATCTTTTTTTCTTCGTAATTTTCATTTACAACATCGCAAGCTGTTAAATTAATTTTTCTAATGAGTAGTAATGGATTTACTATTCTGTTATATAATTTTATTACTTCTTTTGTAATGATTTTATTTGATGATGTCATATGATCAATATTTATTGTTCCATGGGAATGTTTAGGAATACTTCTTCCATAATTATCTATAGTTATTTCTCCATGGTAGTGGCGCGCAATTTCGGGATTTGTTAGGTTTTCAATATCATATATTATTGTTAATACCAGTTTATTTGTTTTTAAATGTTTCGCAACTAAATCAAATACAAGGCTATCAACCATTTCTTTTATAATTAATTCGGCTTTTTCATAGTTATATGGCGAATGTAATACTTGTCCTTGACTAACACTATTGGACGATGGTTTATAACTTTTAGCGTCTTTAATTGTACATGGCTCATACCCCCAAGCGTGATCTATTAAAAATTCCGCATTTATGCCAAATAGTTTAAACAGCAAATCTTCGTTATCTATGGACATTCTGGCCACATCACCCATTGTAATCATATTATTTTCTTCTAATTTTTTTTGATATCCTTTACCTACTCTCCAAAAATCGGTTAATGGCTTATGATCCCATAATTCCTTTTTATAGCTTGTTTCATCTAATTTTGCTAATCTAACTCCAAATTTATTTGGTTTCATTTTTTTTGCTGTTATATCCATCGCCACTTTAGCTAGATACATATTTGTTCCTATTCCTGCTGTTGCAGTGATTCCTGTTGTTTTATATACATCCCCTATTATTTTTACAACTAATTCTTCGGCTGTCATTTTATATAGTTTTAAGTAGTTTGTTATATCGCAAAATACTTCATCAATTGAATAAACTAGTATATCTTCTGGTGCGACATATTTTAGATATATGCCATATATTGTTGTACTGTATTTCATATATAATTTCATTCTTGGTACTGCTCTTATAAAATCTAATTCTAGATTTTTGTCTTTTTTTAATTCGGAATCTATATATGATTTTCCTGTAAATTTTTTGTAATTAATATTTTTTCTTCTTAGATAATTAATTTCTTTGACTTTTTGTTTTGCTTCAAATAACCTGCATCTACCTGATAAACCATATGCTTTTAATGATGGTGATACTGCTAAACAAATGGCTTTATCTGTTCTTGATTCATCTGCTACAACTAAATTTGTATCTAATGGTTTTAAATTTCTTTCGATACATTCTACAGAAGCATAAAAACTTTTTAAATCAATACACATATAGATTTTATCCATTTTTTCACCACCTATTTCTATTAAAATTATACACTTTTTAGTTAAAAATTCACATACTTTATCAAACATTTATATAAGAATGCATAAATTTATAGTGGTGATTTAATGTTTAAAAAATTGTTATATTTTTTATTTAAAGATTTGCGCTTATTTACAGCTGCTTATTCTAATAATGTTTTTCCTGACCCTTTATCTAAGGAGGAAGAAGAAAAATGTATTGAAGAACTTAATAAAGGTTCTATTGATGCTAGAAACAAACTTATTGAGCATAACTTAAGGTTAATTGCGCATATTGTTAAAAAATATGAACATCGAGTTGATGAAGCTGATGATTTAATTTCTATTGGAACTATTGGTTTGATAAAAGGAATTGATAGTTATTCGGGAAAAAAAGAAACAAAACTAACTACTTATTGTGCTAGGTGTATTGAAAATGAAATTCTTATGTATTTTAGAGCTAATAAAAAGAATAAAAAAAATATTAGTTTAAATGAATCAATTGGTTTTGATAAGGAAGGAAATGAAATTACTTTTTTAGATATTTTAAAAACGCCTGACCCTGAATATGCTTTATCTATTCATAATGACAATAATATTAAAGATTTACAGAAGTATATGAATATTTTAACTAAAAGAGAAAGAGAAATTATTGAAAAGAGATATGGTTTAAATGATTATGAAGAAACTACTCAGAAGGATATTGCTAAAAACTTAAAAATATCTAGAAGTTATGTTTCAAGAATCGAAAAAAGAGCACTTACTAAAATGCTCCGTGAATTTTTAAAAAACAAATCGCAGATTTAAATACCTATTTGGTATTTTTTTCATAATCATCTAAAAATGAATGATTTTCTCCGTTTTTGTTATAGGATAATACACAATTTAAATTAACATTATCTAATGCTTTAAATATATTGTGTTCTATATTAGGATTTACTTTTTCCATTTCTTTTATTAATTCTTTTATTTCTTTTCTTTTACTTATATTTTCTTCTTTGCTTCTTTCTGTAAAGCGACAAGCGCAATTTAGGAAAGATAAATTATTGCTTTTAGCCCAGCTTAATATATCTTTTTCTTTGACTAAATAAAGTGGTCTTATTAATTCTAATCCTTCAAAATTTTCACTATGTAGTTTTGGTAACATGGTTTTTATTTCTGCTCCATAGAACATACTTAATAGTGTTGTTTCAATTACATCATTAAAATGATGGCCAAGTGCTATTTTGTTGCACCCTAAACTTTTGGCTTTACTGTATAAAAATCCTCTTCTCATTCTTGCACATAAGTAACATGGATTTTCTGGACATTCTTTATTTGTTACTTCAAATATATCACTTTCAAATATTTCAATATTTATATTCATTCTTTTAGCATTATCTATTATTTTTTGCACATTTTCTTTGTTGTATCCTGGATTCATTACTACATAATGCACTTCAAATGGAAATTTACCATGTTTTGATAACTCTTCTATACACTTTGCTAGTAGAAACGAATCTTTACCTCCACTAATGCATACCATTATTTTATCGTTTTCATTTATTAATTCATATTCTTTTACTGCTTTTATGAATTTGCTCCAAATTTCTTTTCTATATTTTTTTATAATGCTTCTTTCTATTTCTTTATATTCTTCCATTTATAATTCACCGGAATTGATTATACCATATATATTTTTTTTATACAATATTCCATTAAAAAAAGGATTTAATCCTTTTAAATATTTTTTATATTTTTCTTTTTGAAGTATATGAATGTTGGTATTATCATTACTAGCAAGTATATTAAACACATTATTATTGAAAATGTTAAACTTGTTCCTTCTAATGATGGTGTTTTACCATATAGATAATCTGATAAATTCCAATTTAGAGTTACAAAATATTTTAGCCATTTTATGTTAAAGTAGTATGCTGCTGAATTTATTATTTCTGCTGCTATATATCCTACTATACTAATTGCCATACTTATACCTGTATTATTGATTAATGTACTGAAACAGAATGCAAATGTACCTAGTAATATGTATACTGGTAATTTTGTTAGTATTGTTATAATAATGTTTCTGAATATACTTATT
>CAJKKJ010000123.1 GCA_905200435.1 uncultured Bacillota bacterium
ATAAACTTAATGTATCCTAACATAAAAAATATAACCAAACATCAAATAGATTTATTAATATTTCCAAAAATAATAGAAAATGGATATGAAATAACAAAATTATCAGAAAATGATGTATTAGAAAGATTAGAAAAAGTAAATTTCACACCAATAGATACAGAAAATGAAAGAAAAGAATGGTTAAAATATCGCTCCATAAATATAGAAGAACTAGAACAAAGAAAAAAAGAAACACATAAAAAATTAGTACAAAAAATTCCTGCAATTGAAGTAGCATTTGATGTAAAAAATAAAATGGGAAAGGTATTAACAAAAATATTATGATAAGTGCAATAAATGATGAAATAGCAAGCAATATAGATAGTTTAATAAGAATATTAAACAAAACAAAAATAAAATATATTGAATTAAGAAAAATAGATGATAAATACTTATTTCTAATCGAAAACAAAAAACTAAAAAAATATAGTGAAAAATTAAAACTAAATAAAATTAAAGTTTCACTAATTGATAGTCCAATTGGAAAAAATAAATATAGTATAGATGTGGAAAATAAAATAATACATGATTATATAAAAATATGTAAAATATTTAATTGCAAATATTTAAGAATATTCAGTGATACAAATTTAAAAGAATACAATGAACTAGCCAAAAAAAATAAAATTACAATTCTATTAGAAAATGAAAAAAACACCAGATTTGAAGATTACAAAGAAATAATAAACGAAATAAAAAATTACAGCAATATAAAAATATTATATGATGCAGAAAACTACTATTCATGTAATATTGATTATTTAAAAGCAATGGAAGAATTAGAAGACTATATAAAATATGTCCATATAAGAGATATAAAAGATGGTAAATATGTTTATTTATATGATGGAGAAATAGACATAAAAAAAATAAAAGAAAAATTCAAAAAAAAATTTATATCGCTAGAAACACATTTGCCAATGGTAAGTACATTACCAAAAGAAGAACTATTTAAAGAAAGTTTGAGGAGAATATATGAATAGATATTTTTATGGAAGTAAAAAAGATTTAATAAACAAATTAAAAGAATTAAAAATACAATTTAAAATAAAAAAAAATGAGATATTAATAGAAAATGGTATAATAAAATATGAAGAGAAAAATTTGCCAATAAGAACATTTTCAATAACAAGATTTCCTAAAAAAGGCTTAGAATTAGAAATAAACAACATAGATAATAAAATAATAGATAAAATATGTATGCCATATAATAAGGATGAAATAAATGCCATAATAAGAGATATGCCAGTTATCAAATGGTATTCTAAAAATCACAAAAATACATTATCAGATGTTGCCATAATATGGAGAGACCATTTTTTAGAAGAAAATGTTGGATTATTAAATGGTTTTGTTGAAATGGGTGTAAATCCAAGAAATATACTAGCAATAGATAAAGGCGATAGTACCAAACATAGATTTGAAATAACTGAAACATTTAAAAAGATGGGCTTTAATGTAAGTGTATTAGATAATACAAATGTAGATAATGAAGAATTAATGAAAATAGGGGAAAAACTAATACACAACTTTATAAAAGAAAGAAAGAATTTAAAAATAGTAGTACTAGATGATGGTGCGATAGTAACAAAGATATTAGATAAAGTCCATTTCGATAATGTAGTCGGTGTAGTAGAACTAACAGAAATGGGATTAAGAAGAATAAGACCAAATGAGAAAGATTTATTATATCCCGTATTAAATGTAGCAAAAACAAAATTAAAAAGATATATTACATATACCGAAATATCTAGCAGTATATTTACAAGAATAATAGAATTATTACAAGGAACAAAATTAATTGGTAGAAGTGTTACACTATGTGGATATGGTGATTTAGGAGAAATACTAGCCGATCGTTTGAGAAGTTATGGTGTAAGAGTAAGTATAGTTGATACAGATACATTAAGATTAATAGTAGCATCCGAAAGAGGATTTAATACATATAGAAATTGTTATGATGCCGTAAAAAATGAAAAACCATTCATGATAGTAGGTGCATCAGGATATAGAAGCATATCAGAAGAAGTAATTAAAATGTTACCAGACTATGGTTTTGTAACATCTGGCGCGACAGCAGATTTACACGCATTTAAAGATTTTGAACAAAGAAATGAAAAATATCAAAAAATAGATAAGTATGGTACACAATATTTAGTATTCAAAAAACATATAGATGTATTAGGAAATGGAAGAAGTGTTAATTTATTTGATTCAGAAGCAATCCCAAATATGAGCAATGATATATTTAAATCAGCGCAGTTATTAACGGTTTATAACATGATACATTCAAAACTTGAAAATAAATTAGAAGTAAATATAGTAGATGAATGGATTGAAGAATCTGGAATACTTGAAAAATACTATGATTTATATATGAAAAAATAGATGTTTGGAGGTAATATATGGAAGATATGCACATTCATTTAAAAAAAGGTGTAAATGATTATACAATAATGAAAAATTATATAAATAAATGTATAGAATTAAAATTAGATAAAGTAATATTTTTAGACCATGGAAATAGAATATCAGAAAAACATACACCAGTATTAAATGATGAAAAAGTTATACAAAAGTTTTTAAACTTAATTGAAAAAGCCAAACAAGAATACCCAAATATAAAAATATATAGTGGAATAGAAGTAGATTATTCAAAAGATTTAGATTTTCAAAAAAGAGAAATAAAAATAATGAAAAGTGGTTTTGACTATATAATAGGATCAGTTCATGGAATCAAAAATTTAACAAAAGAAGAATACTATAAAGAAAATTTAGAATTAATAGATTCTTATCCAATTAATATACTTGCTCATTTAAAACTATATGAAGATTATTTAAATTATGGTGAAATTATAGATAAAATAATAAAAAAATGTAAAGAAAAAAATATTAAAATAGAAATAAATACATCAGAAAGGTCAATTTGGACAGAAGAACAATTCAATTACATGATAGAATTACTAAAAAAATACAAAGTATCATACACAGTAGGAAGTGATTCTCATAAGGTAGAAGAATTAGGAACCAATTATGATGTAATAGGAAAAAGAATAAATGCTAGTATTTGCTTACAATAAAGATACAATAAATGAAAATGGAACCATAAAAAATGTAATAATTCATAAAAATGAACATATAGAAACAAACTTAAATATTTTATACTATGAAGAAAATGAAAACCTAAAAATAACATCACAAAACATAAAAGAAAAATATCTAGAAAAAAAGAATTTAGTTATAGAAGTAAATGATATCAATTTAATAGAAAAAACAAAAAAAATATTTGATGATGTTGAAAGTGAAATAGAATATAGTATATTAAGTAGAGGAACAGAAAGAAGCGGAAGTAAAGGATATATTTCAATATCAAAACCAATAAATAAAGAAAGATATTTAATAGTGCAAGATCATAAAGAAAGATTTATAACAACTTATAAAGACAGCTTAAATTGCCATAAATATGATATCTATAATATTGCCTTTTCAAGATTTGAAATAATCCCCACATTAGCCCTTTCAAAAATAAACTATAAAGATAATATTCTACTATGTGGAATAGGAAATATAGGTATAACATCCCTTATTTATATGCTAGATAAAGGATATAAAAAAATAGATATATATGCAAATGATATAAAAAAATATATAGTTGAAATAATAAAAAAAATAAATAAAAAATATCAATCAAAAGTAAAAATAATAAAAGAAATAAAAAAAGAATATGAAACATATGTAGATACAACAGGATCAGACAATGTTTTAGAACAAATATTTAAAGATATAAAATTAAATAAAATAGTTTTTTTAATAGGAACACCAAGAGAAAATAA
>CAJKKJ010000124.1 GCA_905200435.1 uncultured Bacillota bacterium
CTTTAATATCCACCATTCTGTTTCTATGTAATCATTATTGTATGTTACATATGGATTCTTTGTATCGATGAATTGACCCATTTTGTCTGTTAAATCTGTAAATGCTTTTTCATTTGCTCTTACTGCTTCTCTACATTTTTCATTGAATTCTTTGATTCCATATTTTTCAATATCTTTTTTTCCACTGAAACCTAATTCTTTTTCTACTTGTAATTCAACTGGTAATCCATGAGTATCCCATCCTACTTTTCTTACCACTCTATATCCTTGCATGTTTTTGTATTTACAAAATGTATCTTTTATAAATTTACCAATCATATGGTGTAGACCCGGGAAACCATTTGCAGTTGCTGGTCCATCATAGAATACAAAGTTTTTATTGTTTTTTCTTTCTTCCATGCATTCATCTAGAATATTTATTTTTTTCCAGTATTCTAGTATTTCTTTTTCTTCTTCTTTTACTTCTTGTTTTTTTAATTCTTTAAAATTTTCCATTTTTTACCTCCAAAAAAAGGATAGTACAAGGAGTCTATTAGACGGTACCATCCTTTTGTTTATCTTAATTTTATAACGTATTTCACGGCTTAATGCTCATCCAAAGTGATTCTTATTAGACTTAAATGTTAATTTACACCTACCATTAACTCTCTTTGATTTAATCTTCTAATAACGTCTTTTTCATCTGATTTATTACTATTATAAAAACTTTTTAAATTGTTGTCAATATATTTTTAAGGATTTATTATGTTGAAAGCATTTGCTATTGCTCTTATAATATGCATATATCTATATATGGCTAAACATGTTAACACCAATAGTTGCTGTTTTTTTGTTCAAACCTCTAGTTGAATATTACATAAGCATAGTAGAATATAAATAGAAGAATCATTACAATTCCTTCTGATCTTGATATATTTCTTTCACTTTTAGAGAAGAAATATAAAATTATTGTTGAGAGTACTAATACTCCCATGTCTATAATACCAAAACCATAAGCTGCTATATCGCCAAATATTATTACTGGTAACCCTAATACTACACATATATTGAAGATATTTGTTCCAACTATATTTTCAATTGTAAAATCAAAATCTCCTTTTTTTACTGTTATTATTGATGTTACTAATTCTGGAAGTGATGTTCCAATACCTATTATAACCATTCCAATTATCTTATCGGATATACCTATTGCTTGCGCTAATATGCTTGATACATCAACTACTTGATTTGCATTTATTAGTAAAACTGCTAAACTGATAATACCATAAATTATTGTTGATGGTTTTGAAAATTTTGGAACTGAACATTCTGTATCTTTTAATCTGTGTGTACTGATGACTTCTTTTAGATAGTATGCAAAAACTAAAAATAGTAAAATTAATATAATGCCATCACTTCGAGATATTGTATTTACATTTGCATAGTCTGACAAATATAAATCACAAAATAAAACAGCAAATGTCATTGTAATTAAAATTAACATTGGAATTTCTTTTTTTGTCGTTGTTCCTTTTATTTTAATTGGATGAACTGTTGCTGCTACGCCGAGTACTAATAAAATATTTACGATATTCGCACCTATAACATTTGATAATGTTAAAACTCCATTACCTGATATCAAACTTGAGAATGATATTGCTAGTTCTGGAGAGCTTGTACCGAATGCTACTACTGTTAAGGCAATTATGAAAGTTGGAACTTTCAAATAACTTGCTAGGGATGACATAGAATCGACAAAAAGATCTGCACTTTTAACAACACCATAAAGAGAAAGAGCTAGTAGTATTATTAATATTATAACCATATTTATAAATCTATTCTTTCTATATCATTTACAATATCTAATTGAGTTTCTAATATGTCTTTTAGTCTTCTTTTGAAGACATTAACATTTCTTCTTATTGTTGCAGCATCTCTTTCGGCTTTTTCAGCTTCTAGTAATGCTTCATTTATTATCCTGTTTGCATTCTTTTTAGCTTCTTCGATTATTATTTCTCTTTCGCTATATGCAGATGCTTTCATTTGATCACATGTTTTTTGACTCATTAATATTGCGTTTTGTAGTGTCTCTTCCATTTTTTCATAATGTTCTAGTTTTGTTTTTAAAACCATTAAATCTTCTCTTGATCCTATTGTTTCATATTCTTTTAGTTTTTTATTTGCATCATCAATTTCATCACGATTGAAGTTATCTAATTCTTTTTGTAATTCTTTTATTTTGTTTTCTTTATCCTTGTTTTCATTCATCATTTCTTCAACCTTTTTAATGACTTTATCCAAGAACCTGTTTACTTCTTCAATATTGTATCCGTTTGTGGCGTGACTAAACCCTTTCATGCATTATCACCTTACCATTCAGCTTCTATACCGTCTTTTTCTTTATCTTCTGTTATTTTTCCTTCAACATTCATATTTTTAGGTGTGCACAAAAAGATGCCGTTTCCGATTTTTTGCATATCTCCACCTATTGCATATATAGTACCACTCAAAAAGTCAACAATTCTTTTTCCTTGATCCGCTGTAACTCTTTGTAGGTTTACTACTACACTATTTCTTGCTTTTAAGTAATCACTTATTTGTACTGATTCAGAATATGCTCTGGGTTCAACTAGAATCATTTTGGTTTTGCCATCATTACCTTCTAGTGCTTCTTCTTCAGTTACATTGTAATATTCATCTACAGAAGATGAATTAACATTATTTTCTTCACTTGTCGAAAATATTTTCTTTATATTAAGCCCCATATGTATCCTCCTAATTTCTCTATAATAATTTTAGCACAATTTTTTTTAAAATACAAATAAATTTTTATTAAATCTGCCAAAAAGATGTTAAATAAATTTTAGATCTTCATATTAATGTTTTTTTTACTTAAAAAGGTAGATTTTGAATCTACCTTTTATGCATTATCTTCAATGTACTCTCTATCTAGTGCAGATATACTATAATTTTTCATTATTGCACCATCTTTATCACCTAGTGGTTTATAACGTGCTATTTCTACTTTATATACCATTTTACCAGTTTTTTCATCATAAACTTTTTTGTCTTTGTATCTAATATTGATAAAATCATATGAATCAGCAATCAATACAATATTAACTTCTAAATCATCTTCATTCTTTCTGGGGCAAAATTTCATATAATTTATTTCGCTTATTTGATCAAAAGACTCAAATATTGTATTTAGTAGTTTAATAGTTTCTTTTGGATCACCACCAAGTTCAAAATTCATTTTTTCAAAGTCGAATTTACTATCCATAAATTCCTATACTGGACAAATAGAACCTGATTTATTTCTTCTTATTGCTGAACCTAATGCTTTTCCTATTTCAAAAAACACATTAACATATCTTATTAAAGAATTTATTATTGTACCATTTAAAGTTAATGCTCCTCCACTTATTTGTTTCATTTTATTTTTATTTACTTTTATCATTTTTTACCCCCTACATCCAAGTGGTCTTGTATAACCATCAATAATTCCAATTAGGAAAGTTAGAATAGAACCAATTCCTAAAAATAGTCCAATATTGATACCACCACCATTTATTTTTTTCATTTCGTTTTTATTTATTTTTTTCATATATTTCCTCCTTTTATGTCATCAAATAAACATTTTTTACCATATACAAATTTTAATTCAACCGCCTTTTTATTTGTTTTATAATCACTTTCTATTGTAATCATTTTATAAATTTTATTGTTATTAATATAATAATTATCGCTTATTTCTTTTATTTGGTAATTGTATTTTTTGTTTTCAAATATTAATTTATCTGGTAATTTTGGAATATTATTTTCTTCTATTAATATTTGGGTTTGGTTATTTTCTTTTATTCCTGTATATGTACTA
>CAJKKJ010000125.1 GCA_905200435.1 uncultured Bacillota bacterium
CTTTAGTATTTTGTATAATTTTGTTTTGACACTTAAAAAGTTCTATTTCTAGAACTTTTACGATATTAAACTACCTTTTACTACATTGCTACCGCTATCAGCTGTTGCAATCATATTGTCTACTAGTGCTTCTGTTTCAGCTGTATAATTAACTGTAATTAATGATGAAGGATCGGTTGCTGCTCTAAGAAACATTTTTGTATAGTTAGTTACATTATTTCCTGTTATATTTATTGTAAATTTCAAATATGCACAGAATCTAAATAACTCAAGCATATTTGTTACATTGGTTGTTACAAACTTGTCTGATACTTTTATTTCTTTCAAATGCATATTTCCTGTTGCATCTATTCCTCCAAACATAGCTTGCATATTGGTTACACTTGATGTATCAAAACTTCTTAAGTCTAGTGATGTAAGTTTAAAACTTGCTTGGAACATAGCTAGCATATTTGTTACTTTTGAAGTATTAAAGCTACTTAGATTAACATTTGTTAATTTAATACATCTACTAAGCATAGCTTGCATAGTTGTCACGTTTGATGTATCAAGATTTCTTAAATCCAAATTTTCTATTGCTTGCAGGTTATTGAACATATAACTCATATTGGTTACTTTTGATGTATCAAAACTACTTACATTAAGTTCAGGCAAAGTTGCACAAAAGTAGAATAATTGAGACATATTTGTTACGTTTACCGTAACAAAATTACTTACATCAATTGATTGTAGTTTTTCTAAAACTGCAAACATAGCATACATATTTGTTACCTTTGATGTATCAAAATTACCATTAAAATTTATTGATTCTAAATTAGTTAATACTGAACTGCCAGATACTGTGTAAAGTTCAAATATTCCTGAACTATCTCTTGGAGCGTATATTTTCTCTTTACTTACAACATAAGAATCATAAAGTGTACTATCTGTTTCATTTGCTTTTAAGTAATTATATACAGGATATGCACTTTCTGTATCAGTTATATCCCAACATAGATTTGCTTCAGTACATTCAGTTGGCAAAATACTTAAATCATTACTAAAGTTTACTGTTTTAATTATGGTTCTATATTCAGATTTCCACATTCCAACTGTTGTTGTTTTATTTGAATGTTCATACAAGTCACCATTCATCATAATAGCATGATATGGTGATTGCTTTCCAGTTATATTTACATTAAGAGATAATGCTTTACCTTGATAATTTATATCATCATCATTATCACTATCAAACGGCCATTCCCAGTATATTGTATATGTTTTTCTTTTATTTTCGTCATCATAATTAAAATAACCCTTAAGTCCTTTTTCAAAATTTATTTTATTTGTTTTTTGTTCATTCAAATAAAAGTTCATATTAGTTGGTACATTTGTTGCATCAAAGTTAATTTCATATTCTATATCCGTTGCACTTCCTGTTGCTAGCGCTACTAATTCAAATTTCCCACTATCACCAGGTATAATATTTCTATTTGCTAAACTTGGATTTTCAGCTGTATCATATAAATTTATACTTGTAAATGTTTCGTTGTTATGATATACATCAAATGTAAATTTACCTGTTTTTGCTGTTATTTTTCCATTTACTACTCTCATATAGTAGGCATATGTTCCAACATACACTAAAATTAAAGTAAGTAATATTAAACTTAAACTCATTAATTTTTTATTTTTCATATTTTTGCACTCCTTAAACACTATTTCGACTATTTAGATTTCTATCCTATATACATTCTATCATTAAATAGCTAAAAAGTCATCAAAAAAGATGAAAAATTTCATCTTTATACTTTTTTTTCTAAATTTTCTTGTTCACTTTTATTATGCATATAAACAGCAGAATTAATACTAATTCCAATAACTAAGATATATGATAACATATAAATCCATACCATAAACATAATAATAGTAGAAATACTACCATAGAAAACACTATAATCAGCTATATTAATAGTATAAAAACTATAAATTGCTGTAATTACCATCCAAGCAATAGTAGTAAATATCGTTCCTAAATTAGTAGTTTTATTACTAACATGAGGTGGTATAAGCATTGCAAATATAATCTTTAAAGTGAAAAATATAAACAATGCCATAATAGGCCACTTTAAAAATGAAAACAAATTATATATCGTTTTAGTAATCATTTGGATTTTTTCAATATTCATAATAAAATTAAGAATCTGGTTACCAAATGCTAATATAACAGATATAGCAATAAACATAAAAACTAAAATAACAGTCATTATAATAGATTTAACACGCCTTTTAATTTCATTATCTTGTGGTACCTCATAAATAGCATTAGTTGCAACTAAAATTGACCATGGTCCATTTGATGCAACATAAAAGCCAATAATAGTAAAAACAATTATATTACCAGTACTAGCTGTACCATGAATAAGTAAAAAATCAGATAAACTAGGAGGTAATACACCACCAAACCATTCAATTAAATTAGATAAAGAAACATTAAATTTTGAAGCTATAAAACCAACTAAAGTAATAATTGGAAAAATAGACAAAAAAAGGGAAAAGGCAATTTGACCAGGAAGAATCAACATTGTTGGCTTTTGCGTAATCTCAAATATTCTTTTAACTGCCTTTTTTATTTTATTCAAAACCTTCTTCATTTACCCATTTCTTCCTTATTAGTACGCATTTCAATAGTTGCTTCATTAATAGCATCATCAATAGTTTTAATGCCGTCATTTATCATACTATAACCACTAGCAGATCCAAAACCATGTGATAAATCTTTTAGTTCTCTATTTAATTTTTTCAAATAAGATACTGTTTGTTTTTCATCATAGCCAACTAAATAAATCAAAAATTCATTACCGTTTGTTCTAATAATTTCACTATTAGATAATTGGTTTTTAATTAAAATATTTGCAGCTTCCTTAATAAGTTCATCGCCTTCAGCATGACCATAATTATCATTAATATAAGCAATATTATTTAAATCAATAACAATAACAGCTTGTGGATAAATTTCTGATTCATCCCAAATACTAATATTATCATTTAAATAATTTCTATTTTTTAAAGAAGTAAGCATATCAATATATTTTAATTTTTCTTCTTTTGATAACTTTTTCTTAAATTTGGTTTTAGTCTTTTTCTTTATTTCCTTTAGAGTAAGAAGTGCGACTATTAATAATCCTGAAATAACAGAAACACCAATTAATTCTCCAAGTAAATTAGAACTTTCTTTGATGCTAGTTAAATTATATAACGTATTATTAATTGTTACTTTTTCATTGATATAAGATAAATAAAAATTAAAGAAATTCATAAAGACTTTATTTTCATCATTATCTTTAAAAGTAAAACTATACTCTTTTTTTAGTGGAAATTCATAATCAATTTTATATTCTTTTAAATCTCTTTGTCTATAATAATTATACGCTACTTTTTCAAGTGCAATTATTGAATTTTTATTAAGTTTATTAAGCATACTAGAAGTATTACTACTTTCAATTACATCAACACCACGTTCTTCTAGATAACTTGCTATCTTTGAATTTGTAATAGCATATACTTCCTTATTCTTTAATGAATTAACTGAATCAATAATCAAATCATTATCATTATGAGAGGCAATTACTATTTTTTCATCATAGATAGATATTGTATTATAAACATTTTCATCTAATTTTATTGAACTGCCATTCATAAAGAAATCAATTTTATCATCATTAAATGCTTTAATTAATTCTTCATAAGAACCATACTCTTCAAAATCAATAGTTATACCTGATAGACTTGCAAAGTCCTTTATTACATCATTATTAATACCTTCATTTTTTTTATTAATAATAGTATCAAATGGTGTATTAATTATATAACC
>CAJKKJ010000126.1 GCA_905200435.1 uncultured Bacillota bacterium
ACCTTTATAATCTAAATAAAAATTATTAGATTTTTTATTATATATTTCTATATACTTCTCTAAATTATGCTTTTTTATTAATTGCTCGGAAATCGTATTTATACTATATGTCCTTTTAACTATTGTATCAACAAAATCAACATATATTGACCCTTTTACAGAAAAATCAAAATCTATTATACATACATCATTATTATGAAAATACATATTATTAAATGAAATATCATTATGTATAATGCAATCTTCTTTATAATAATGCAAAATAAATTCATTATAAAATAAATTATATAATTTTTTAATATCATTTCTATCAACGTTTTTCACTGGAAAAAAATAATACTTTTCTTTAAATTTAATTAATATTTTGTCAATAAAAATATTATTGCATTGTTGCTTTACTTTATAATATTTTTTCTTTGCGTATACCTCCTTATATAAATAGCTCACATCATGAAAAGTTGCTAATGAACTAACTATTTCTTTATCTGAATATTTTTCATTTGAAGTGTATACATACTCCTGCAATTCTATTTTAAAAATACTTAAAAATCTACTAAAATAAATTTTAGGAGTCAAAATTCCATTTTTTCTCAAAAAACTAACAAATTTATGCTGGTTTATTAGTTCAAAATATGTCATAGGCAAATCTATAAATTTTAAAATATACTCTTTATTAAATATTCTAATTTTACTTACCTTTTTCAAGTTTTTTAACAACTCCTTTAAAATTATTGATAAATATGTCATCAGGATTTTCTGCATATAAATATATTTTTTCTTTTAAATTTTCAATATTATCATA
Source organism: uncultured Bacillota bacterium (assembly GCA_905200435.1). Lineage (GTDB taxonomy): Bacteria > Bacillota_I > Bacilli_A > RF39 > UBA660 > CAG-884. The sequence goes on from CAJKKJ010000126.1 coordinate 803, forward strand.
AGAGTCATATGGGTAATCCGAGCCAAATAGAATGTTATTGTTATTAATCATATTAAAAGCATTTTTTATATTTTCTGGATTAGTTATTGTTGATAAATCAAAAAATATTTTCTCATCATTATATTTTTTTAATATATTATAGACGAATTCTGTATTTTCAAAGCAATCTCTTCCTAAATGTGCAATAATAATATTAATATTATTATATAATTGGTGTAATTTTTGTATATATTCGAATCTTATTCTATCTTTGCAATGAATTATTAAAAAACCACCTGTATCATTAATATATTCATATGTTTTCTTTCTTAATTCTATTTCATTATGATCGTTTAACAAAAAATGTTCTTTCCAGATATTATATTTTGGAATACAAAAGTCATTGTTTATTATGCTAACTGGTATGCCATTTTGGTGTTTACTGCAATAATCACTTACATATATATTTTCCTGAGCTATATTAGTTTCTTTAAAGATTATAGGAATAGCAAAAAAATTCTTTAAACCATTAATGTATTCATCTTGTTTTTGAATTTTTTCAATATCGACGCTACCATATAGTTTATACTTATTACCGAATTTTGTTGTTTGTAGTATTTTACAAGACCTATCATAATTTCCTATATGCACATGAGAATCACAAATCATTTTCATCTAACCAACAGCTTTCATCAGTACCAAACAAATCATTAGTTCTTCCTTTTGCAGAGGCTCTGCAGCCACCACATAAATACTTTTTTTTACATTTACCACACTTTCCATAAAATTTTCTTTCAAATAATTTTTTTACCAAGTGACTATTTTGATAATTCCTTATTAAATCATTTAGTGTTTGACACTCATTTAAATCCAAAATTGCTTCTTTAATCATAGAACATGGAGTTATAATCCCATTACTTTGAATATTAAGAGAATCTATTCCTGCAGTACATCCCCCAAATATTATTTCATCTTCAGAACATCCATTGCAAATATTCCAAGGTGAATTTTTTATATTTGATTTTAAAGGGTCTTCTGTAACAACTTCAATTTTATCACTATATTTTAAATTTAATCTAACTACTTCATTTAAAAATTTTAATTTATTTTCTTTATTCAAAGACATTGAACAATCCTCTGCCTTGCCAAAAGGAATTATTGAACCAAATCCTATTATTTTACATTCCTTGCTTATTGCATATTGTACCATTTCTTCCATTTGACATATAGTTTCCTCATTTATTGTCATTCTTATAGAAGAATTTATCTTAGAATAGTTTTTTATTTGATCTAAAAGATTATCACACATTCTAAAAGCACCATTAAATCCTCTAAAATCATCATGTACATTTTCTATTAAACTATCTAAACTTACCTGTATAATAAAATTATCAAAATTCAAATTATTAATGTATTCCAAGTGTTTACTTTTTACTAACGAACCATTCGTGGTAACAACTAATGATGATATGTCATTATTTTTGGCAATTTTTATATATTCTAATATTTTTTTATGTAAAAATGGTTCGCCTCCAGATAAAGTTAATTTAAAGTCATTACCCGATTCCATTTTTATTAATTCCATAATTAAATTATATTTTTCCTCTTCAAAAAAAATTTTTGGTTCATTTTTTGCTCGGCAATGCTTACAGTTCATATTACAATATCCAGTTAGTTCGATTTGTATTAAATTTAATTTTGTTTCATATATTTCATTTTTTGTTTCAACTATCATATTTCATCTCCTAATTATAGAAATAAAACTAATGTTTTATTTCTATTTAAAACTTCCACAAGTACAACAAGCATTTTTTTCTATTTTTACTTTTTTTACTTCTTTTTTCTTGTTTTTCATTTGTGCACCTCCTTTATTTTTTAGTTTTTTTATGAGATCCCTATAAACTCATAATTCAGTGGTACCATTTTTTATTGAATTCCTTTATTTTTCTTTTTGCCAAACTTGTTTGAGCTTTATCTATCCAATCTTCTCTTGGTCCATAAGATAATTCATCAGTGACAATTCTAACTCTATCTTTGTTTCTTAATGCATAATCTATTGGTACAAACTCATCATTTACAAATACTCCTACCATTGTATTTCCTATATCAGTATGTATTTTATATGCAAAATCTATTGGTGTAGCCCCTTTTGGCAATTCTATTATATCACCCTTTGTGGTATAAACATAAACTTTGTCCGCAAATAATTCAGTCTTTACTTGATTTACAAATTGTTGATTATCTCCGAACATGGAATTAATTTCTGTTAATGATTTAAAAAATTGAAATTTTTGTTTTAAATCATCTTGCATTACATCTCTTGCTTTTCCCTTTTGTTCATCCCAGTATGTAGTCAAACCAAAGGATGCCACTTTATCCATATCAAAAGTTCTAATTTGTGTTTGTACTAACCTATCATCAGGTCCAAAAACTGTTGTATGTAAGCTTTGATACATATTTGTTTTTGGATTACAAATATAATCTTTAAATTTATCGTTTATTGGATGATACTCATTACGTATTAAATATAATGTTCTATAGCAATTTTCTACTTCATCTACCATTATTTTAAGTGCTAACAAATCATGTATATCAGATAATTTATGACCTTCATTTAACCTTTTATATATGCCATAAATATTTTTAGTTCTTATCTTTATCTCATTAGGTATGTTTTTATCATTTAATAAAGTTTCTATCTTATATAACATTTCTTTTAAGCAATCATTGCTCGATTCTTCTAATCTTAATTTTCGTTCTTCTATTTTTTTATACATATCTGGTTTAAGATATTGTAATGATAAATCCTCTAACTCTGATTTTATTCTATAAGCACCTATATAATAAGCAAGTGGTACAAATATTTCCATTGTTTCTAGTGATTTTTCTTTTTGTTTAAATTCCGATTTAAATTCTAGTGTTCTCATATTATGAAGTCTATCAGCAAGTTTAATAATTATTATTCTTACATCTTCGGTTATTCCCGTTATTATTTTTCTTGTATTTGCATAATTCTGATCTTGT
>CAJKKJ010000127.1 GCA_905200435.1 uncultured Bacillota bacterium
TTTGTTAGAATCCTACTTATATGTTTCAATATCTAATTTTGAACAATGCAAACAAGATTTAACTATAGAGGACGGCTATTTTAAATCAGAATTAACTTGGAAAGAAAAGCAAATATTAGCTAAAGGTATGTTAATTCCTTTTGTAGATACAAAAATACTTAATAGAGATGCGTTAACTATTCATATAACAGATAGTGAATATTCTATTAAGTCACCTGCAACCTTATTGAATAACCTTTTGAAAACTAGAGAAATGTATGTTAAAGAATTAAGAAAGTTAAGAATAGGTTATGCCACAAGAGGAGTTGACATAAATGAGTAATTACTTTGAAAAATATAGAAAAAGAAATCTAAAAGATTTTAATACAATAGAGGAAAAAGAAAGAAATGATATGATTAACGACTTTGAGTTTTACTTAACTAAAGAGGCTCGAAGTGCTTATGAAATCCAATATACAAAACCAGACGAATTAATAAATAAAGAAACTAATTCACATGAAAGAATGGTTATAAAAGACATTGCCGATAATGATAAAACAGCATTTGATGAAAAATATTTAGTTTGTAGATTAGAATGTCCTGTAGATGTAGGTAGCTATATATATTGGAATAAATCATATTACATATTAGAATTTGAAGAAGTAATAAGTACAATGACTCATAAAAAGTCTACATTAAAACGATGTAATGAATGGTTCAATATTGGATATAAAGGTGAGATTTATAGAATACCTGTTAATATTACAAACTTAACAATGTATTCTAAAGGTATTCACGATTATAAATATATTTCTAACCTAGATGCAAAAAGAACAGTTTTGGTAGGTGCTAATCCTATAACTTCTAGTTTAAGAGTCGGTGCAAGACTTATGGGTAAAGATAGACAAGCCTATAAAATAACTCATAAAAATGATTTTGAGTATATTAGAAGAGAAGTCCCTGGTGATGGATTAATTAAATGGTTGTTGCTTGAAACTACTCAATTAGTTGAAGACGATGACGATAATTTAGTTGCTTATAATCCTTTTTATGACTCGTCTGTTAAATCTGGAGAAATAGAAGGAAATGATAAAATACATATAGGTGAAGATTTAATTTATAAAATTCAATATGACGAAGAAGTAAATTTTGAATTAGATTTTGATTATGGTTTTTGTAAAATTACTAATGCAAATAATAAAGAATGTACTATATCTGTAGATTTAGATTTTGATATTATTGGAGAAGTTATTACTTTAATAGCAAAAAATAAGGATGGTGAAACTATAGATATTAAAAATATAACAATAAGAGGATTGGGGGCATCTTAAAATGGGCAAGTTAATAACATTTCCAGATAGATATATAAATAAAGTGGGAACTCTTTTAATGCTTGATGATACAATTAATAAAATGTTGTATTATACAAACACCACTGAAGATGATATTTTATCTCTACCTAAAGTAAAAGAGCCTATAAAGAACCTTAATGATAAAAAAATATTTATAGACCGTAGAGTTAATAAACTCTTTGACGCTATATTTGAATCTGATTGTTATATATTTTTAAATATGTATAAAGATGAACCAGCTTCTTTAAATAATGGTAAAACCTCTTCATTTATAAGTTCTTTTAGATTAGATATAGGTGTAGTTTGTCACAATAGTTGTTCCAATACATTAAATGGTTCAAGAGATGTTATCATTTACAAAAGAATAAATGAAATTCTTAGAGAAGATGAAAGATTAGAGGCTATTGGAAAACCAATTATAGGAACTACATCACAAAATTATTCAATACCAATTGATTATAATACTTATATAACAAGTGTTACAGTGAGATATTTCAATGAAATGTAAATTCACTAAAGAATTATTATCTGGTAAAGATATTGATTTAAAAGAATTTAATTTGGGCATTATTAAACAACCCAAGGTTCAAACCTTTATAGAGGTGGTAGATAGTATAGAATTTATAAAACCTTTTTATATGGTTCGATATTGGAATAATAATGGTGCTTTTGAAGAAGTGGAAATGCCTTTTAATATATATTATACCTTATCTCAAAAGAATAAATCTTTATTAGTAGATTTAATATTATATCTTATGATTTTATATGATACGAAAGATATAAAATTAAAAAATTGTGGAGATAAAGGATATAGTATATTTATTAAATCTCAAGATAATATTGAATCTTTTATAGACGATAGTAATTTTAATATATTGTCTAAAATTGTTTTAGAAATAATGTATTATGATGAACCTAAAAAAGAAATTAAACAAAAGATTGAAGGTTCAGCTGAAGATATAGCATTGTTTGAAAAGTATGAAAAAGAATACAAAGAAAAACAAATGAAAAAAAATGCTATATATTTTGAAGAAATAGTAAGACAAGTAATACATACGAGAAAAACTACGTATGAAGAAATAAAAAATTGGACTGCTTGGCAATTACAAGACACTTATAAATCAATGAAAGCAATGGAAGATTGCGAATTGGCTTGGAAACTTGCTATTGCAGGAGCATATAAAGGTAAAGAAATTCCTCCTTGGTATATGGGTACAAGACTAATGAGGGATGAATAAATAATTAATAAAACGGAGGTAATGTGAAATGGCACAAGAAACTTTATTCGTAATAGAAGGTGCTATGCAAGGAAAACTTCATCCAAATGGTGAAACTGGAACAGATAAAGACGTAGCATTAGATTATGTAAATGCATTTAATTTAGGTCAATCAGAAGATACTTTAAATGCTAGAGCTGATGGTAAAAATAAAATAACATTAAAAGCAAATAAAGCCATGACTTTCACAGCAGAAATGGAAGTTATGAATTTCGATATGTTCTTAGTTACTTTAGGAGCTACAAAAGATGCAGAAGGTAAAGTACATATAGGTGATTCTCCATCTACTACTTATACTTATACAGGAAAAATGAAATTAAAATTCCCAGACGGTACAAGAAAAATATTAAATGCAACAATAGCTAATTGTACTCCACAAATAACTGAAGACTTTGGTACAAGTTCATTAGATTTACAAACTTATTCTGTAACTTTTGATATAGGTACTGATACAAACGGAGATTTTATGACATTTGAAGAAGATAAAACAAGTGTGTAAAAATAATTAATAAATTTTAACTTATGGGGGCAGAAATGTCCCCATATTTTTTTATATACTTTTGTAAGAGTATTTGAATTAATGGTCTTACAAAAGTATATAAATTATATGGGGGCAAATTATTGCTCTTATAAAATTTAGAAACGGAGATGATTAAATGAGCGATAAAATGAGGGTAAGAGATGGTAACGACGGATATAGTTATCCTTATACTTCTCCAGATTTAGTAGTAGATAAAAATGGAAAATCTGCTACTACTAAATTTGAAGAATTAGAAACCAAGATAGAAACAGGTAGTGGTACTTCTATAGATGATGTGAATACCAGTACTGATAAAACTTGGTCATCGAGTAAAATTGATACGCAATTTAAAGATATTGCGAAACAAATTGAAAATATTGGTGGATTCGATACATCTAAATTCATGTATGTTACGAAAGAAGTCGAAGATGTAGATGTACCTTGTACTAGTATAACACTAAATACTAATACCTTAACATTTACAACTAGTGCTACACAAACACTAACTGTAACAAAAACCCCAAGT
>CAJKKJ010000128.1 GCA_905200435.1 uncultured Bacillota bacterium
TGAAAATAGAAGAAATTGCCCAAGAATTTAAACTAGAAGGAAAAATAATAAACATAAAAGAAAATAAAACAGGAAATATAAATAAAACATATCTAATAATTACAGATAAGAAAAAATATATTTTACAAAAAATTAATACACTAGTATTTAATGAACCATATTTACTAATGCAAAACATAGAAAATGTAACCAATTATTATAAAAAATATTTAAAGAAAAACGGTGGCGATACTGAAAGAGAAACATTAAGTGTTATCAAAACAAAAGAAGGAATTAATCTATACAGAAACGAAGATGAATATTATAGAATGTATAATTACGTTGATAATGCTATAACCTATGATAAATCAGAAAGTGAAGAAATGTTTTATAATGTAGGTAAAGCCTTTGGTCACTTTGTTAAAGTTTTAAATAATTATCCAATGGAAAGTTTAAATGAAACAATCCCTAACTTTCATAATTCAAAAGTAAGATTTAAAAACTTTTTAAAAGATATAAAAAAAGATCCTTGTAACAGAGTAAAAAATGTCTGCCCTGAAATAGTTTATATCATCCAAAGAGAAGATGAATTAAAAAGTATTGTTGATTTATTAGAAAAAGGCGAAATACCACTTAGAGTAACCCATAATGATACCAAAATAAACAATGTATTAATCGACACAAAAACAAATAAAGCAATATGTGTTATTGATTTAGATACCGTAATGCCAGGATCAGCACTATATGATTTCGGAGATGCCATAAGAAGTGGTGCATCAACAACTTTTGAAGATGACCCAAATTTAAATAATGTTGGCATTAACATGGAATATTTCAGAAGTTTTACAACTGCTTATCTAAGTGAAACCAGAGATATATTAAAAAAAGAAGAAATAGACAATTTGGTATTATCTTGTAAAGTTATCACTTTAGAATTAGCAATGAGATTTTTAAACGATTACATAAATGGTGATACATATTTTAAGTGTAATTATGAAAATCATAATTTAGTAAGATGCCGTAATCAATTAAAATTAGTAAGTGAAATAGAAAAAAATTATGACCAGATGATAAAAATAGTAAAAGAAGAAATAAAAGTAAAAACATTAAATAAAATAGACAAACATTAAAAAATATAGTATAATATAAGCCAACTGGAGGAATTATGGATATTTTTAAAGTTAAAGAAGAAAAAGTTGACCTTGAAGATGCAATGGGAAACCTGAAAAGTGCAATCTTATCATACATTCCATTTTTGAATCTAATTCCTTATTTTAAGAAAACAGATTCACAATTTGTAGAATATCATGCTAAAGAAGGTGCAACATTATTTATAATAGAAATTATATATGGTATACTAGCATTCATATTCACAAGAATTAAAGTATCAAAATGTTCATGGGGAGTATGTACAAAATATATACCACTTTATATAAGTATTCCTTTAATATTAATATTCTTAATACTATTAAGTTTAAATATTACAGGTTTATATAATGTCATAAATAAGAAAAAAAGAAGTTTACCTATAATTGGTAATTTATTTTAAAAGTGTTTTAAGACACTTTTTTTTGAATTTAAAACATGATATAATATACAAGGTGATGATACTTGTTTAGATGTACCTTATGTAATAATAATTACAACAAAAAAGTAAAAAAATGCCCTAAATGTAATAGTAAAGACATTATTGAAATAGAAAAAGAAAACAATGAAATAAATGCAACAATAATTAATGATGATAATTTATATATTGAAAGAGATTCATCAAAATGTATTGGTTGTGGAATGTGTAAAAACACATGCAAATTAAGAGAAAATTTAAAAGACAATAAATGTTTTGATAATTGTGTATATTGTGGTTCTTGTATTCAAACTTGTCCGACAGGAGCATTAAAACCAAAAAATGAAATACCAGAACTTTTAAAAAACTTAAAAAATAAAAAATGTATAGCATTAGTCGCACCAGCTGTAAGAGTAACAATAGCTGAAGAATTCGGAAAAAAATATGGTTCGTTCGAAGAAAAAAAATTAATTGGCATTTTAAAAAAAATGGGTTTTGATTATGTATTTGATGTAACATATGGTGCCGATTTAACAACAATTGAAGAGTCATATGAGTTAATTGAAAGAATAAAAGAAAATAAAAATTTGCCAATGATATCATCATGTTGTCCGTCTTCTGTTTTATATATTGAAAAATATTATCCAGAATTTCTAAAAAATTTATCATCATGTAAAAGTCCCATATCAATGTTATCAAGTGTTATAAAAAATTACTTTGCAGCCAAAAAACATCTAGAAGATGTTTATATTGTTGCAATTGTGCCGTGTACATCAAAAAAATATGAAATCAAAAGGAAAGAATTAGATGGAAGCTGTAATTTAGCAATCACTACAAGAGAGTTAATAGATTATATTAAAAATGAATATGATTATAGTAAGATAAAAGATGCCAATTTTGATAGTATTTTTACAGGTAGTGGAAGTGGTTATTTATTTGGTAATAGCGGTGGTGTAAGTGAAAGCATCATAAGGTGTACATATAATATTTTAACAAATGATGATTTAAATGATTTTGAGTTAAATGAAGTAAGAGGATTAGATAGCGTTAAAGAAGCTAATATTTTTATAAACAATAAAGAAATAAATATAGCAGTTGTTAATGGCATGAATAATGCCAAAAAGTTGCTTGAAAATATAAAAAAAGGTAAAAGTAAATATGAATTTATTGAAATTATGAATTGCTATGGTGGTTGTATAGGTGGTGGCGGCGGACCAAAATTAGATATTTATGAAGAAAATTTAATTAAAGAAAAAAGAATGAACAGTTTATATAAAAAAGATAAAATAAAAAAAATAAAGACATCTTATATGAATAGTGCTATAACTGATTTATATAAAAAATATTTAGGTAAGCCAAATGGTAAGAAAGCTATAAAGTTACTCCATACTTCATATAGTGATAAATCAAAAAAAGTAGGTGATTGAAAGTGAATATAATAAAAGAATATTTTAAAGGTTTGAAAAGTGATTTAAAGAATAAAAAAGGATATAAACATATCCCTAATTTACTTACATTTATAAGATTTTTGTCACCATTTTTTATAATCCCTTTATTTATATTTGATAAATTTAATTTGGCTTTAATCATAGTTATAGTTGCAGCAATTACCGATATATTTGATGGTTTACTTGCTAGAAAATTTAATGCAACTAGTGAATTTGGTAAATTACTTGATGCTGTTACTGATAAGTTTTTTTCTCTTTCTTTAATGGTACCAATTATTAAAATAAATAGTTTTTATTCAATTTTAATTGTTACAGAAGTTATAATTGCGCTAACAAACTATATTGCTTTTAAAAAGAACAAAAAACCAGAATCTCATTATGTTGGAAAATTCAAAACAGTTATAGAATTTGCCTTTTTGTCTTTGTGTTATCTATCTTATGTAACTAGTATAGATATAAATATTATTAATATAACTTTTATAATTAATATGATACTGGAACTACTAACTATACTTGTTTATGTGAAAAAGAATAATTAATATTTTACACTTTTTGTGTAAATTAATAAAAAAATTAAAAAAGTAGTAATTTCCCTTTTTCAAGAGTAAAATTATTAA
>CAJKKJ010000129.1 GCA_905200435.1 uncultured Bacillota bacterium
ATATTATAGATGTCTTTTACAAAGATGGTATTTTTAATTTAAATATCTATAATGAAACAAAAAAAATCAATGCTTTTCATAAAAGTATGATTTTAAGTTTAAAAGATAGTACAAAATTAAAAAATTATATTAGATATGATTTTATTAATAATCATGATATTTATTTGCCTTGTATGTATAGTTTTTATGAAAAAACAACTCATATTATTAAAAATCATAAATTTATTTTAAATATTGATGTTTTAGATAATGAACTAAATGATATGCAAATAGCGCAAAAAAAAGCATTAATAAAAATGCAGAAAAATCCTATTTATTAGTATTGTTATAATAGTCAAATTCAGATAGTTCATTTAATACCCATTCTAGTTCTTCGCTATAATTACTTTCTAATACCTCTTCTATTTCATATATTAACAATTTAATATTGTTATATTTTTCATAATCAATTTCATTTATTTTTAAAATATCCATTTCAGCTTGTGATAAATATAAGTTCCCTATTTTTTTATGAAAATACTTACTATAATCTTCCAAATCAATCACCATTTACATTTTATATTATTTTATTATAAAATACAATTGTTTTTTTTAAATTATAAAGTTATAATTAACTTAGAGGTGAATATATGCATTTAGCAATAATAATGGATGGTAATGGTAGATATGGTAAAAATAAATATGGTGTACGCAGTTTAGGACATAAAGATGGAGCAGAAAAATTATACGAAATTTGTAAATGGTGTCCAGAATTAAACGTTGATTATCTAACAGTGTACGCCTTTTCAACAGAAAACTGGAAAAGAAGTAAAGAAGAAGTAGATTTCTTAATGAAATTATTCGAAGATATGTTTCATAAATATATACTTGAAAGCAAAGAAAATAACATGAAAATAAATGTTATTGGAGATAAAACTGTATTCAGTAAAAAAATGCAAAATTTAATCGAAAAATCAGAAGAAATAACAAAAGATTGTACAGGACTTACTCTAAATATTGCTCTAAATTATGGTGGTAGAGATGAGATAGTAAGATGTACAAAAAAAATAATAAAAGAAGGTATTAATCCAGAAGAATTAGATGAAAAGGTGTTTTCAAATTATTTGGATACTAAAAATATTCCTGATGTTGATTTAATGATAAGAACTGGTGGCGAATATAGATTAAGTAATTTTTTACTATGGCAACTTAGTTATAGTGAACTATATTTTAGTCCTACCCTATTTCCTGAATTTAGTCAAAAAGAATTAAAAGAAATAATCGATTCATTTAAAAAAAGAGATAGAAGATTTGGAGGAGTTAAAGCTTGAATAAAATTTATTCAAGTTTTTTTATAACAAATTAAAAAAGTAGAAATCAATTCTACTTATAACTCAATATAATTGTGTGAACAAGCCCTAATTAATCTATTCATAATTGCTATTCCAAGACCATCTTTTTTAACACCCTCGATAACAATCAAATCAAAATCAGTATTATCAACTTCTCTTAAAATATGAAAAATATTATGTGAAATTTCATCTAAAGATTCACCCATATTAATAGCATTATTAAAATACTTAGTATTACTACTCTTACAAACAACCAAAATATTTTTTTCACTCTCAATTTTTTTTACTTCATTTATGAACTTATTATTATCATCACTATATATAAGTAAACATTCCTTATTAGGAGCATAATGTTTATACTTCATACCAGGTGACATAACCTTCTGATTAGAACTAACTTTATTAAATATATTACTATCAAGTTCAACTTCGAAACCATAATTTAAAAAATCTTGTACAGTTATTTTACCAGGTCTTAAAATTCTTACTCTGTTATCAATTACTCTAACAACAGTAGATTCCAAGCCAATATCAGTTTCCCCACCATCAATAATTAAAGCAACTTTATCACCTAATTCATTTTTAATGTCATCAATATTAGTCCCACTAGGTTTACCAGAAATATTCGCACTAGGTGCCGCTATAGGAACTTTAGCAGATTCAATCAAAGCATGTGCAATTTTATTACTCGGCATTCTAACACCAACAGTATCAAGATTACAAGAAACATTACTAGGTACAATATCTTTCTTGTTAAGAATAATAGTAAGTGGTCCTGGAAAAAAAATATCCATTAGTTTTCTTTCTAAATCATTAATATCATGTGCAATTAAATCAACCATTTCAAAATCAGATACATGCAAAATAAGAGGATTATCTTGTGCTCTACCCTTTGCAATAAAAATATTTTTTACAGCTTCTGCATCTAATCCATTCGCACCAATTCCATAAACAGTTTCCGTTGGAAATATAACAAGTTCACCATTTCTAATAAGATTACCAGCTTCTTCTATGTTTTTTATATCAATACCATTTTTCATATTCATAATATTTGCCATTTTTTCATCACCGAAAAGTATTATATACTATATTTTTTTATTTTTCAATTGTACATTTAATTTTTTTATGTTAAAATACCATTCAAAGGAGAAAAAGAATGGAAAAAAAATTTACAATTGGGACCCATAATGGTATCTTTCATAGTGATGAAATTGTAGCATGTGGAATACTAAAAATTTTATTTAAAAATGTAAAAGAAGTCGAAATAATAAGATCAAGAGATATAAAGTTATTAAACGAAAAATGTAATATTTTAGTGGATATTGGTGGCGGAAAATTTGATCACCATCAAAAAGGTGGAAACGGAAAAAGAAACAATAATGTTTCATATGCAAGTGCAGGACTAGTTTGGAAAGAATTTGGAGAGTTATTAATCAATAAATTAAGCAATAGTTGTCTAACACCAAAAGAAAGTAAAAAAGTATTTGATATTATTGATAATGAAATAATTGAAAAAGTTGATAAAGAAGATAATGGTGAAAAAATTGAATATCATCCATTTCAAATTATCCAGTATTACTTACCATCATGGAAAGAAAGTAACCCAAATTATGATGATGCTTTTAAAAAGGCATTAGATTGCACAACAGAAATTCTATCTAATTATTGTAATTCAGTTATAAACAAAGAATTAGGTAACAAAGAAATCAAAAAAGGAATAAATAATCCCGAAACAAGATATAATAATATTTTGTTTATTCCATCCCAAACAATAAACTGGACAGAAATAATAATAGAATACAATTTATTAAATAACGCATCACCAATCGACTTTGTTATTTTTCCATATCCAGCAGGTGGATATGCTTTACAATGTGTTCCACCATCATTAGAAAATAAATTTGGTCAAAGAATAAAATTACCAAATAATTGGTCAGGAGAAACTACACAACTAGCTCAAATTACAGGTGTTAAAAGCGCTACATTTTGTCATAAAGGATGTTTCTTTGCAAGAGCAAATAAACTAAATGATGCAATAAAATTATGTATGATTGCAACAAAAATAAATCAAGAAAAAAATATATTAATCAAAAAACCTTAGACCAAAATCTAAGGTTTTATAAATATTTTTTTAATTCAGTAATTGAATTGTTTTGAAATTCATATAAATCTTTAGCAAGTTTTACAATTTTCTTATCACAATTCTTATATTTATCAAGTTTCTTTTCCATTTCAATTTTACCAATATTTAAGCC
>CAJKKJ010000130.1 GCA_905200435.1 uncultured Bacillota bacterium
CAGTACTACCTTCAATACTTCCACTAACTACTATTCTATAATAAGCAATACTTCCTACCAATAAACTAGCTATACCTATTATAAATAATAAAACTACAATTATTTTTTTACCAATTTTCATATATTACATCCTTCCTCTAATATTTTTAATGATATCCAAAATAGGCACTGTATCTATATATTCTATAACTCCTATCCTCTACTATTACAATTTTACAATATTTATCAACAAAATACAATAAAAAAACAAAAAAAGATAGAATTAACTATCTTCTAGACAAATTTCTCAAAACCAAAAATTTTTGTTGATTCGTAAATTCCATCAGTTCAAAATCAGTGTTCTTTTCAGATTGATATAATTTTTTAGGTGCATCCAAAACTTCTAAAGGTTTTGACAATTCACAAGTTTCCATAACTCTCTGATGATAAAGAGGTAAATTATCTTGACTAATACTTGTATATAACATATCCTCAACAATAGATTTAGATATATTAGAAGTAGAAGCAAAATTAACTATATCAGAAATTGGATTATAAGAAAGCTTAACATTTCTACCATTTTCCTTATTAAACCAATAATAATTTATTCTATTATAATCAACATCTAAATAAGTATTCTCATCATCAGTCCTAATTCCACTCTCTTTCATAGAATTAGCGAACTCAGAATTAAATAATAACCTCAATGATTTCTTAAAAGTTTGAGTATTACCATAAATACAAACATTACCACATTCAGCAATCATTGCATTATTTCTTGTGTACAAAACAGTATTAGAAAATTTATTCTTATTTTTCATTTCAAATTCACACATCAACTCTGGTAATACATCAATATAGCTCTTATCAAGATAAAATCTAAAATTTTTAAGTTTATCATTACCCTCAACAACAACTTCGCTCTTAATTTTATCAAGTAATTTACCATATTCAACATACTCTTTTTTTAGTCCAAGTAAAACATCTTTAACATAATAACTTTCCATAAAACCTCCCAAAATAACTATATTATATACCGCTTTTATATATTAATCAAACAAAAAGTGCAACAAAATATTAGGATCTTCTTTTTCAAGTACAATTTTATATATTATATTAATAATTTTCATATTTTTAATAGAATTAGGAATATTTTTTAAAGTTTCTAAACCCTCTATAGTAGTATTAGATACATATACATCTATATTCTCTTTTTTACCAATCTTATAACCAAAAGTAAAATTCCTACTACTAAGTGAACTACAAGTAAGTAAAACATCTCCAATTCCAGCATAAGAAATAATTGTATTATCACATATTTTCTTAAGTTCATTTATAACATTTACAAGATACATAGCTCTAGTAGATTCCGAAGAACCCAAACCATCAAGAATTCCTGAACCAATAGCATATATATTCTTTAAAGCACCACAAACTTCAACACCATATACATCACTTGTTTCTTCAAAAACAATATTAGTACCATGCAAAGAATCCTTAATAGTTCGAATAACTCTTTTATTAGGTGATGCTAATGTTAAACCAATCGGATAATCATTTAAAATATCACTTGCAAAAGATGGTCCAGAAATAACAGCAACATATTTACTTTTTATATATTTTTTTACAAAATCATACGCAAACAAACCATTACTAATTCCTTTTGTTGCAACACAAATATACTTATCACTTAAACATTTCATTTCTTTCACAACATCTTCAGTATATTTTATAGGAAGCGCAAATATGATAAGATCAGAATAACTAATATCACTTAAATTATTAGTAACACTTATTCCATTATCAAGAACATAATCAGGTAAAAATTTAGTATTAGTTCTACTATTTTTTAGTTCTAAAAACTCACTTTCCACTTTAGTATATATTATAACATCATTATTTTTATTAAAAACATGTGCAAGCGCTAAAGCATATGCACCAGCTCCAATTATTCCAACTCTCATTTTTTTCTCCTTACAAAATACATAACATATGATAACATTTCAAGTGTATTACATATTAAACCAACATAGGCTTTAACAAAAAAGTCATAAACTATCCATACTATAGAACAAAACAAAAACACTTTTTTAATTTTAACAATATCTTTTTGATTTAGTATATAAGCATATAATAAATTAATAATTAAAGGCATTATACTTATTACCAAAATATAATTTTTAGAATCATATATTGTACAAATAATACCAACAATTAAAGTAAGTAATAATATAAAATATGTACTCTTTTTATTATCAGATTTGTAATAAACAATATTTCTTATCAAACTAACAATATTTAATATACTAGCAGAATATATTCCAAGCAAAATATATTGTAAAAAGAAGAAAAACGAAAACAAACTCTGAAATAATAAAATTTTATTTTTTTCTTTTACTTGTGTACTTATTATTAAAAAGATAAATCCAATTAGAGCGCAAATATGCGCGAGTGGATTATTAAGTATTTCTTCAATCATACTACCTCCAAAAGAAAATGACTACATATATTTAGTCATTGATTTCATCATTTGATTTACTTGCTTTTGACTAGGTGTTCTACCCATTTGCATCATCATAGCTTTAATCATTTGCTCATTTATTGGTGGATTTTTTTTCATATACTTTTGCATAACATTACGAGCAATAAAGAAACCTGCAACTAACCCAGTAATTAATCCTCCTAATAAATATAATACGTCTATTAACCATTGTGGCATATTATCATCTCCTTATTTAATTCTACTATATATATTCTATTTTTTCAACTGTTTTTTTAATGTTTTTGGTTTATCTAATGAATCGTATAAAGCATGCTTTTCCATAATTTTTAATTCGAATTCATTATATTCTTTATTTAAGAATTTGCTATTTAATATCTTGTTTCTTTCAAATTCCTTAATCTCACTTATTAATTCATGCTCATCTTTACCATCAAATATACCTGTTGTTTCAACAACATCAAAACCATTTTTTTCTTTTCTGTAATAAATATTACCTTTTCTATATTTTTCTCTAACCTCAATATTTTCTGTTGTATCTATTATCATTCCAGCTTTAATAGGTAAAAGAAAAGCACTTATAGAAGTAGGATGTTTAGCATATATTTTCTTTTCTAAATCACTTAATTCAATTAAAGCTCCTTGCACTTTCAATTGATCTATTAAAGTATACTTAATTCTATTATAATTGCTAGCATTCATTACTTCATTCATCATATTTACAATCGGTATTAATGTAATAATACCAGTATTATTTTTTTTACGATTAAACTGCGCTAATTTATCTAAATCAATTTTATAACCATTATCAGCAACATCTTTAAATATTCTTGATTCATTACATAACTTCATTAAACCACTAAAAACAAGCGTACCTACCCACATCAAAATTAAATCCATTACTATCACCTCATGTGTTATCTATTATATGGTATTATTTATATTTTGTCAATTTTTAAGTCATATTCCCATCCAGAACACTTTTTACTAGCATTATCATAAGTTGTACCATATACAAAATATATAAGTCTTCTTTTCATAAAAACCCCCCCCAAAAAAAACGCTCTCCCATTTCAAACAAATGAAGGGGTTAA
>CAJKKJ010000131.1 GCA_905200435.1 uncultured Bacillota bacterium
CACAACAGCAGTCTAAATCCATTGTAAAAAATGAATTTGTTGCTAAGTACGGACGGTCTGCATCTTCATCAGTATTTGGAATTAATACCCTGAAAGTAGCGCAATTGCCATCAACTTTTTCAACTCTGAAAACATTTGATGTCGTTGTTTCTCCTTCTTCTTTTGAAACCGGCATACTCCATGCTGTACCATTACATCCACATGTATAAAGCATAACTGGACGTGTATTGCATCCTACACTTGCTATATTACATCCTAAAAATCCACGATCACAAGTATCTAAACAAGTTTCCCCGCATTCTGCATTTTGTTGAAGTGTATTGATAACTCTTAGAATTTTAGCAATGCATCCACAACTGTTTTCCATATAATCCACCCCTTCTTTATTATCTATTACAATATATTCAATTCATAGATAAAATGTGTGAATAATAAGCCTAAATGTTAATCATTTTGGCATGTACAACTAGTTTAACTGAACTATTTTGTGTATTGTAGCATGTTGATAGGGTAATTATTTTTTCGTTTTCTACTTTTGTATTGAAGTCTATGAAACTTCTTCCAGATATCATTTGAATGTATTTATTGAAGTCATTATCAAATTCTGTTTTAATGTAGTCATTTGTTGTATTTATTTTATAGACAGAAAATATCTCAAATTTATATTCTTTTTCTGTTGTAGTAAGATAAATATATTTGTTTTCTTCGTTTTCATACCATTTTTTATCTAATAGATTTATTAAATCACCAAACATTATACCTATACTTGTATTATGGCCGTATATGATTGTATTTTGAGAAAGGTTAGGAAATTCATCTCTGAAATCAGCAAATATCCATCCATAAATATTTTGCTTTTTATAAAAATCATTTTTTAAATAAAATTTATTATCTCCTCTTTGTACTACTGGATAATTTATTAATGTATTTGGTACTTTAATCCAGGCAACTGTATCATTATTTTTTGTTTTTAATTCATCAAAATTTATCGAATTAGTATTTGTTAATTCCCTGATTATACTTTTTGATTCATTAAAATCTTTATTGTTATCTATTGCAACTTTAATAAAGTAACCTGAGCCTACTAAAAAGGTAATTGAAAATATACTTATTATGGCTCTTAAAAATTTAGATAAAGGATTTTTTTTCTTTTTTACTTTATTTTGATTTGAAACATCATCTATATAATTTATTAAATTGTTAAATTTATTATCCATATATTCCTCACTTATTATAATTATACAAAATATATAGTGACAAGTAAAGTGTCAAAAATAAAAATATATCTTGAATAAATTTTTTTTGTATGATAAATTATAAATAGGAAAAACTATTATAGTGTTACGTATATTACTAGTAAAAAATATATACTAACCATAGCGCTTTAACTATAATGGCTAAATATAAAGTGCTAGTATTTATATTTTGGGCTTTAAAGGTCCTTTTTATTTAAGGAGGATTTCATGGATATTAAAAATGAATTTAATATGATTAATTCAGAACTTTTGAAGGATAAAACTACTACAATTGATAAAGTTAATGAGTATTCTATTATGATTAAGGAAACAATTATTCAAAAATTAAAAAAAGAAATGATTGATACTGATATTGATATTAATATTGTACCAATTGTTAATAAGTTTTATCAAAAGTTAATTAATTTAAATAATTTTGTTCAAAAAAATTTGCTTTTTAATATCAAGAATGAGCCTGATGATATTATGTTTTTGCAAAAGAATGTTGTTTCAATTAGTATAGATAGTAAGAGTGTTGAAGTTAAGGAAGAGGTTAAAGGTGTTTTTGAGCTTATTCTTTATAATTTGACTGTTCAAAATAGACTTGATGCTTATTCTTATAAAAATGTTAAACAAATAATAATTGATGAAGAAACTAAATTTATTTCATTTTTAAATAATTTGCTTAATGATGTTTTAGATAGGAATAAAAAAATTGTTATTAGAAAATATAACGAAATAATGGAATATAAGGTTAAAGAAAGTCCCAATAAATATGAAGTTAATACTAATTTTTTGTCTAAATATGCTGAGTCTTATTTAATTAGAACTTCTGGTGAGATGTTATGTGACTTACATAATAAACTTGAATCTAAAATTAAAGAAATTATTGATAGTATGAAAAATTCTATTATAGAAAATAGTAAATTTAAGGAAATGATTTAAATAAAATTGTTGATATATTAGATGATTATATGAAAGAATTTGTTAATAATTTGTTCGTTAAATTAAATGATATAACTATTTCAACTGCTGAACTTATTTATTCAAATAATTTAAAAAGGGATTTGGAAAAATATAATAATTATGTTAATAAAATAATTGATAAAGATATAATTTTTGATAAAGAATTTATGAATATGCGCAAGAAAATATTTGCTGGTAATAAAATAAAGAAAGACATTGATACTATTAGAATAGTAGATAATATCTTGGAAGAATCTAAAGATAGTATTGTTGGTAATATTAAGATAACTATAATGGATTCTTTGAAAACTAATAGTTTTAATGTTAATAAGACTATAACTTGTTCAAATTTTATTAAGTATAGTACTAAAGATAAAATTGAAGATTTGAATGAAAAAGATTTAGCTCAAATGTTTGATTTGTTAATTAAAAATGAATAATTTGTATATTAAAAAGGATGATTTATAAACTAGTAGTTTATTTATCATCCTTATTTTACTTTATAATTTGCAATCTTCCACTCATCATTTACTTTTTCTAAATCAAATGGGTTAGTAGTTAGAGCGAAGTTTTTACATTTTTCATCTTCTTTTTCGGTACATTTATATAATAAAACTTTATATTTTATTTTATTTTCTGTAACTGATATCTCTGTATATGTTATTTCATCATAGTCCGCTTTTGTTCTTGGTAAAGAATATGAGTAAAATGTATCATCTTTTTTTATTACGTTGTTATCTTCGTTATATTTTTTTAACATTTTATCTGTATATATTTGTGTTAAGTCATTATAATTACTTAATGTATAATATGTTTTATTGTTTTCAGATATTGTTGGTGTTGTTCCCATTATTTCTGTATAGGACTTTTCCATTTCTTTATATCTTTCTTTTATTATTTCAAGTGCTTGTTCTGTTGATAGTAATGTTGGTTTATTGTTTTTATTATTTCCTTTTGTTTCTTCTTTATATGAAGTACATCCTGTTAATAATATAACAAGAGTACAAAAAAGTATTATTTTTTTCATTTTTTCATCCTTTCGGTCTAATATGATTATATAATACTTTTTGTTTCTTGTAAATAGGTTATGATAATAGTAATAAATTAAACGCCTTTTTTTATTCCTTTTATTTTAAGAATATATTTTCTAAGCCAATCTATAGGTATTACTGTTAGAGCAATAAAAATTAGACTTATAAATTCGTTTACTTCTAGACCATATGTTCTAAAGACATTTCCACCAAAGTAGATGATAATTACTTGAATTGATGCTATAAAGATAATAATTCC
>CAJKKJ010000132.1 GCA_905200435.1 uncultured Bacillota bacterium
CAAATCCTCAACCTACATCAAATTGATATTAAAATACTACATTTTAAAAAAGTGTAGGTTTATAAAGACTTAGATTTTAATAGAATTTAAGTCTTTTTTTATATTGTTAAAAGTCGTATATTCATTTTTTAAATATTTATAAAGTTTTATCACTTTTTCAAATAAACGGCTCGTATCTTTTGTAAAAGTCATATATTATATATTTTATGGAGGTGTCATAAAGTGAAAGAAGATATTGCAAAGAATGTTTTTGCTAATATATGCTGTGATTTTAAAGATGTATTACTTGTCGGCGTAGAAGAATGCAAAGAGCAATTTCCTTATTCTATTGCCTGTATAGATTTTATATATAATCTAAAAGAGCAAGGAATAAACACATCATTAAATAGTTTTAGTGAAAATATAAGATGTGAATTATACGAAGAATGCAAAAGATATTTAGTAAGGTAGGTTTATATGAAAAGTAAGGTATTTGGTTATGCTAGAGTTAGTAGTAAGGAACAAAATGAAGAAAGACAATTAGTAGCATTTAAGGAGTATGACATAGATGAAAGGGATATTTATATTGATAAGCAAAGTGGTAAAGATTTTAATAGAGAACAATATAGCACTCTAAAACACATATTAAGAGAAAATGATTTATTAGTTATTAAGTCAATAGATAGACTTGGTCGTAATTATGAAATGATAATTAACGAGTGGAAAGACATAACTAAAAATATTAAAGCAGATATAGTTGTAATAGATATGCCTTTATTAGATACTAGGCAAAATAAAGATTTATTAGGAACTTTTATTAGTGATTTAGTATTACAAGTTTTAGGTTATGTTGCAGAGCAAGAAAGAACTTTTATTAAGCAAAGACAAAAAGAAGGTATAAATATTGCTAAAAATAATGGTATTAAATTTGGAAGACCTAAAATAGAAAAACCACAAAACTTTGATGTTGTGGTTAATCAATGGAAAAATAAGGAGATTAAAAGTAAAGAAGCAATGGAATTATTAGGACTTAAACCTAATACTTTTTATAATATGGTTAATTCTTATAATCAGATATAAGCTGTTCCAATTTCTTTATGTCATTTTTAGTTATATCTAAATTCTGTTTACATTTGCTCGTAATTTCGTTTTCTACAACTTCTTTAAATTCCCCAATAAATTTAATACTTTCTTCATCGTTTCTTTTCCTATATTTACTTAAAAAATTGTCAGTTAATCTTCCTATTCTTTTATACTGTTTGCTTTTCTCTAATGTTTTTATGGCATCGCAGCAGGTAGATTGTTGTTCGCATACAATTCTTGGTCTATCACAAAATTCTTTGTTTACTACTGTTGTAAGATAATATTTTTGACATAAATTTCTTTGACATTTTTTTATATAAAATAAATTGTTTGAATTAAATATGCAATTCAGTATTATATACAATAGTTCTTTATCATTTTTATATATTCCTTTTTTACATAGAACTAAATTATTTTCTTTTTGGGGTTCTAAATTATCACTATTAAATAATTTTTTTTGTTTAAATTCTGGCTTAATATCATATAAGTCAACATTGTCAAAATTAAGTGTTTTAATTTTTTTATTATCCCTAATATTAACAGATATTGAACTATCATCATTTAACTTTATAGGGCTTTTTTTAAGAGTTTGCGTTAAAGTATTTATTTCTATATTATTAGCACACATATAGGCAAACCAAGTTTGTTTATTTATCGTACCTTCATACTTTTTAATATTATTTATTTTTTGAGAATAGTTATATATTCTATCTAATTCCTCTATGTCTTCTTTATTTAAAGTGTCAAAAAATTTTGATATTTCATACCTTTTTGTATTTCCAATAGCAATTAAAGGCTGTAATTTTTTGTCATCAGAACTAATATTTTCTATATATTCAATTAAATTTTCAATTTTCATAATTGTATTTCTCCTTTATTTATAATGTGTCGACCACTTTTTGAAAAAGTAATTTTTCTTCTTAGGGATTATTTTATCACAAAATACTTTAAAATGGAATTAGTCAAAGGGAAATTATTTAAAATATTTGAAGTCGACTAATAATAATTCCTTTTGATGAAAGGAGAAAGTATAAAATGAAAAAAAATAATAATGAAAGTCAAAAAAAAGTTGTAATTTATGCTTTATATAATGAAGAATATGATGATTATTATAATGATTATAGTGATTTATTAAGTGAAGACATAGATAAAGAGAGAGAAATTAAAAGATATTGTGAAGATAATAATTACAAGATTATAGACACATTTAGAAATAATAAATCTGATTATACAGCGTACAAATTTAAATGTATTTTAAAAATTATAAATAAGTATTATACCACTCATTATGTTGATGGCTATGATGCAAAAGTTGATAAAATTTTGTTTTACGACATTTATGATTTATGCAGTAATATTAGTGAGTTTAATGTAATATTTGAAATGTTTGATTTCGAGCATATAGAAATAGAAACTATTAAACAAGGTAAAATTTTAAAAAATTCATTTAAAGAATTGGAGGCAAAAGAAAATGAAAAATAACAAGTTAGAGGAAGTTTTAAAGGGAAATCCAGTTGCTTTATATATTAAGTATGAAGAAGGAGACTTAAATGAGATGATGAAAAAGGTAGAAATTTTAGAAAAATACTGTAAAGAAAAAAATTACAATATTATTAAAAAGTATTTTGATATATCTGGTTATACAGGACATTACTTTACAAACAATATGAGAAATATTTTAAAAAATATTGAGGGCTGTGATTATAATAAACTAATTGTTTGTGATATTAACGAATTAGATGAATATATGAGCAAAGTAATTGCAATACATTCAATATTTGAAGATTATGATATAGAAATAGAAACCATTAACCAAGGAGTATTTGGAAATGACTTTCTATTAGATGGACACTATTTTGAGAATGTCTTAAATAAAAAAGAATTATATGAGCCTAGAATTGTGTATAAAGAAAATGGCGAAGTTGAGGATAGAACAGAAAGTATATTTTGACCTATAAGCATTATAGATTAAGATAAATCATAAAGTTAATTAGGTGGTTCACAATGAAAATTGTTAATGTTTTCAATGAAAATGGAAAGACACTTCAACAAATAATGGAGGAATTTTTGATAGACTATTGTTTAGAGATTGGTTCTTTTAGTAAATAATACTATAATAATATTTGTTAATGTGTCCTACCAAGAAAGGAGTTAAAGTATGAAAGGTAAGACATTTAATGTCGCTCTTTATATTAGACTATCTCGTGAAGATGGGGACAATATGGAAAGCGAAAGTATCACAAATCAAAGAGACTTACTACAAATGTTCTTAGAAAAAACAGAAGAAAAACTAATATACATTGACGAATATGTTGATGATGGTGTTAGTGGTTCTACTTTTGACAGGCCTTCTTGGAAA
>CAJKKJ010000133.1 GCA_905200435.1 uncultured Bacillota bacterium
CATCATTAGTGTGAAGAGTAGATAAAACAAGGTGGCCAGTAATAGAGGCACGAAAAGCAATTTTAGCAGGGTCAGTATCGCGAATTGATCCAATCATAACAATATCAGGGTCTTGTCTTAAAATAGACCTTAAAACACTAGCAAAGTCTAAACCAATTTCACTATTAGTTTGAACCTGATTAACGCCTTCAATATCCATTTCAATAGGATCTTCAACAGTAATAATATTAATATCTTCTTGATTAAGTTTATTCAAAATAGAGTAAACAGTAGTAGACTTACCAGAACCAGTCGCACCAGTAACCAAAATAATACCATTTGGGGCAGTAATTGCTTTTTCAACTTTCTTAAGATTAGAATCAGTAAAACCTAAAGCTTCAATACCAGAAACATGTTTACTATAATCAAGAATACGAATAACAACCTTTTCACCCTTATTAGTAGGTAAACAAGAAACACGCATATCAACAGCTTCACCACCAATAGTGGCTTTAATCGCGCCATCTTGAGGTAATCTACTTTCTGTAATATTCATTCCCGAAAGAATCTTAATACGTGTAACTAAATTATTTTTATAGGCATTAGGTACCTTAGCATAATCAATAAGTTCACCATCAATACGAATTCTAATCTTCATAAAATCATCCCAAGGATCATAGTGAATATCACTCGCGCCCCTATTAGAAGCATCAACAAATATTTCATTTACAATATCAACAATTGGTAAATTAACAAAATCAAATTCTTTCATATTTTTCCTCTTTTTTTCTTTTTGGTATAGCATTTATACTAAAATTATTATATAATATATTTAGACTAAATTCAAGAGAGTAGGCGCATATTATGAAGAAAAATGGATTTATGCTTGCAGAAGTATTAATCGTTTCAACATTACTAATAGGAGTAATGGTATTCATGTATTCTCAAATAAGAACACTAACAATTAATTACAACAAATCATTCAAATACAATACCGTAGAAGGATTATATGGAGCAAGAATAATAAGAGATTTTTTAGAAACCGAAAACAATTATAAAACAGTAGGAAATCCTAAATTTGTAGAAAGAAATTCAATAAACAACAAAGACTATTTTGATAAAATAACAGAGGAATTAGGTATTGCTAAAATAATAACAGCAAACAATAGTAAAGCGGTGTATTCTTATCTAAAGAATAATTATGATAATGCAGCAAGTTATCAAACAAGTGCTTATAATGGACAAACAAACTATTATGAATCATTGATAACATTTGCATCAACTTTAACAGAAAACGGCAATCATATCATAATTGCATATGACGATGATACCTATTGTGATTATAAATACTAGGAGGTTAAAATGAAAAAAAATGGTTTTACGGTACTTGAATTAATAGTTTCATTCACACTAGCTGCAACAATAGGATTCTTTTTACTAAAAATAACAATGATAATAAAAGATTTATACAACATAAGTATGATAAGAACAAACATAATAAATAAGCAAAACATAATTACCGAAAGAATGTATGATGATTTTCTATATAATGATGTAAAAGTAGTATTAAAATGTGGTAAGAATTGTGTAAGATTCATCTTTAGTGATAATACCGAAAAAAAATTTAAGATATCCGAAGATACATTCATATGGGGTGATTTTACACTAAAATTAACTGATGAAAGTATATTTCATGATGTGGAATTAAAAAACATAAATACAAGCATCACAAACGGATATGATGATTCAATATTATCAATAAAAATTCCAATAACAAATGATAACATAAAAGACACAAAAACAAATAATCTAGAAAGCTTCGTAACAAATATTGTTATTCCATATAAAAAGGGTAATGTATATATATCAGACTTGGATTTAACAAGTGATAATGGATTTGAGTATTATATGGATTTAAAAGATCCAGGAACAACATTCCTAGATATTGAATCAACATTTACAGATTCAGGAGTATATGCCTATTACAAAGAAGATACATGTACAATGAAAAATCCAGTAAACAGAATAGATGAAAATGGAAAAACTATAAACTACTATACAGATTTAAAAAACGAATTAATAAAAGGAAATAAAACACCTAAAGAATTTACATTTGAAGGTGGAGAAGTGTGTCAAAAGTTAAAAGTAAGAATAGATTATTCAGCATTTAAATTTAATGATAAAGAAGAATATCAAGTAAATAATACTACTCAAAAGGGTGAATATGACATAAAATATACATTAATAATAGATGACGTTGAACAAACAGAAAAATCAATAACAAGACATGTTACAGCATTCAGAAAAGTGAACAAATTTACCTATACAGGCAATTACAAAGAATTCAAAATTCCAATGAGTGGATACTATAAAATGGAAGTATGGGGTGCAAAGGGCATTTACGGAGAAAACAACTACGGAGCATATGCAACAGGAACAGCGAGATTTCTAAGTGGTGAAAAAATATATGTATACGTTGGTCAAACAAACAATACACAAGTCGGTACAATTGCCTTCAATGCAAATGCAAGTACAAGTATAACAGGATATAGCGGTGGCGGTGCGACTGATATAAGAACAAGTACAAATCCAAATACAAGATTTATAGTAGCTGGTGGAGGAGGAAGCGGAGAAGCCAAAAATGGTGGATATGGTACAAAAGATGCTTCAAGTTATGTAGACTCTAAAATAGCCGACTCATTAAAAAGCCCAACAACTTGTGGAGCAGGTGGCGGATATAAAGTTTACGGTGCCGTTAGCTGTTCAGATATGGCAAGTGGTGGAACAAGCTATGTTGCAAATGATTTTATGTTAAATAGTAGAAAAATAGAGTTTATAAATAACAACAATAAATATAACAAAAATATAATTGCAGGAAATGAGAAAATGATAAATCCATACACTGGAAGTGAAATAAATCATGGTAATGAAAGTGATGGATATGCTATAATTACCTTTATAGGTGATAAATTAGATTAAAAAGAAAATAAGCTATAAAGAATGAAATAATAGCTTGTAAAATCCTAAATTTTAAAAATTTAAAATAATTAATATTATAAATACTAATAATTTGTGTATGAATTGCAAGTCCACCAAAAGAAAGTAACATAGAAGAAAGAGCAGCTTTAAGCCTAAGGGAAATGTCTAAAAGACATATTCCTTTTAGGCCACTAGTTAGTTCAAGTAAACCAGATAAAATAGTTTTATAATAAAAATTAATTGGCAATTTGTTAAAAACAGTAATAACAATAGAATAAGTAATAAGAGTACCCAAAATAAGAAAAAGAGTGCTCATAGCTTCTCTAATAGAACTATTTAATACAACATTAAATGGTTCTGATTTAAAACTATAATTAATTCTTTTGTTGCTTTTTCCAAATATAACAAAAAAACCAATAATAAAATTAGAAAAGTAGTGTGAA
>CAJKKJ010000134.1 GCA_905200435.1 uncultured Bacillota bacterium
ACAGAAACAATAACAATTAACTCTAACTATATTAAAATAACATTTAAAAGTGATAATAGCGGAAATAATTATTATGGCTTAAAAGCAACAATCATACCAAATTATTAAAAATATTTAAAACAAATATAGAATAGTATATCTATTCTATTTTCTTATAAAACAAATACTTTACTAAATAAAAAAAATATTGTAAAATTAATATAGTAAAGGTGATAACTATGGATTTTAAAATAGAAGAAATCAAGAAAGAAAACAAAAAAATCTATAATTATGATATCAGTAAATTAATAAAAAAAGATACCGTAGATTTCAATGAAGCAAGATTTGTTTTAGAAACACTATGTCATGAAGTATCACAAGAAAAATTTGATTTCTTTGTATTACTAATAAATTATAGAAAATATAACATTAAAAAATATACAGTCGAAAAAAATAATAACTTTTTCAGAATAAAAAGTAATTTCAAAGTAACCAAAAATAAACAAGTAATAGGAGCATATATATACTATAACAAAGAAGTATTTATACTAGGAAAAACAATAAGCTTAAGCACAATGTTAAGAGAACTATTCCTAAAACTAAGATACATAAATCAAGAGAGAAGAATAAAGTTCATAACAGAAAATCCAGAATTATCCAAAAACAATGAACAAATATACTTAATATATAAAGAAAATATGCTAAAAACAAAAAACAAAAGATTTTATAAAGAAAAAAAAGATTTCTTTGAAGCAAATATAGATGCTCACGAAGTATCCTTAAAACAAATGATAGGAATATGTGAAAGATTCGATTTAAACAACAAATTATTAAAAGATATGCAAAAAGAACTAGTAATAGTGCAAAATAGAAGAAAGAAAAAAGAATACGAAACCGTAAAAAGCAAAATAGACAACATAATAGAATACATTGATTTAGGTGAAATATGAGATTTAAAAGAATATATGTAGAACTTTCAAATATGTGCAATTTGAATTGTTCTTTTTGTTCTAAAGATAAAAGAGAAAAAAGAGCCCTAACAATAGAAGAATTTGAATACATATTAAATCAAATAAAAAAATATACAAATCTAATATATCTGCACATAAAAGGAGAACCATTACTATACAAAAAAATAGAACAAGTATTTGAACTATGCAAAAAAAATAACATAAAAATCAAAATAACAACAAACGGAATATATCTAAACAAATACATAAATACAATAAACAAATATGATAACATCGTTCAAATAAATATATCATTAATGTGTGAAAATAATGATAATAACTACTTAGACAAAATAATTGAAACTTCTTCAAAAATAAAAACGACTATAGTATATAGAGTATGGTTAATAAATAAAAAAAGTAGTAATTTAATTTTAGAGAAAATATTAAAATACTATAAAAAAGAAAATATAGGGAAAAATATAAAATTAAATGATCACATCTATCTAGACAAAGACATAGAATTCACATGGCCGAATAAAGGAAAAACAAAAACACCAAACGGGATATGCTATGGAACAAGAACTCATATAGGTATACTATCAAATGGTGAAGTTGTTCCATGTTGCTTAGATTCCGAAGGTGAATTATCATTTGGAAATATATTTAAAAATAATATTGAAGAAATACTAAATTCCTCAAAATTCATTACATTCAATGATAAAATAAAAAAAGGAATAATGCCATCAGAATTATGTCAAAAATGTGATTTCAAAAAAAGATTAAATAAACAAAGTGTTTGATAACATACAAAAAAATTACCATACCTTTGTTATTTTATTATTTTAGTGTATAATGAGATTGGAGAGTTATATGAGAAAAAATTACCCATATTATAATTGTAATCAAATAAACAATTTAAAAGAAATGATAGAAATAAGCATACAAAAAGGAGATTTTCCAGCATTCATTTATAAAGATAAAACAAAAACATATTTCGATTATTACAGCGATGTAATAAATATAAGTAATTATCTATACAAAAACTACAAAAATGAACACATCGCTATTATTGGAGAAAATAGCTATAACTATTTAGTTCTATTTTTAGGTATAATACTAAGTGGAAATGTAGCAGTCTTAATAGATAAAGATTTAAATGAAGAAAAAATAAACAAACTATTAAAAACAAGTGATACAAAAAATGTATTCTATTCAGAGTATTCAGAAATAAAAAATATAAAAGGTAAAAAAATAGAAGATACCGAAAAATATATAGAAGAAGGAAAAAAATATACCAATAATAGTACGCTAGATGAAAATAAAGAAGCCGTAATATTCTTTACAAGTGGAACAAGTGGACCAAATAAAGCCGTAATGTTAAGTCAAAAAAATATAGCAAACAACATATATTCTGCATCAAGTCTATTTAAACTAGATGGACCAGTATTATCAATATTACCATATCATCATGCATTTGGACTACTAACAGGAGTATATGCACCATTCAATTATCATTATCCAGTATATATAAACAGTTCTCTAAAAAACATAATGAAAGATATGAAAACAGCAAAACCACAAGTCTTATTTCTAGTACCAGCATTCGTTGAAAAGTTCTATAAACAAATATGGACACAAGCCAGAAGAAAGAAAATGCAGTATCTATTAAGAGCCGTCATAAGAACAAGTAATGGTTTAAAACACTTAGGAATAGATATAAGAAGAACAATGTTTAAAACAATACTCGATGAATTTGGAGGCAATATAGAATATATAATTTGCGGAGGAGCAAGACTATCAAAAAAATATGTCAAATGGTTCAGAAGCTTCGGAATAGAAATATTAAATGGTTATGGCATTACCGAATGTTCACCAGTAGTTTCCGTTAATAGAAATGAATATGGAAGAGATGGGAGTGTTGGCGAAGTAATAAAAGACGGTATAGTAAGAATAGAAAATAATGAAATAGTCTTTAAAAGCGACAGCGTTATGTTAGGATACTACAAAGATAAAAAAAGTACTGATGAATGTCTTAAAGATGGATGGTTCTATACAGGAGATCTAGGATATATAGATAAAGACGGATTTTTATTTATAACAGGAAGAAAGAAAAATATTATCATATTAAGTAATGGTGAAAATATATCACCAGAAGAAATAGAAAATATATTAAGTAATGATAAAGGTGTATGTGAAGTAGTAGTGACTCATCAAAATGATAAACTAGTAGCAATAATCTACCCAACAGATTCATACATGGGAGATGAAGAATATTTCGATAAACTAATTTATGAGTACAATAAAACAGTCCCTAAAAATAGACAAATAGCATATGCAATATTAAGAAACGAAGAATTCAAAAAAAACAACAACAGAAAAATAATAAGGAGTAAAATATATGAAAAATGAATTAATAGAAATACTTTCAAAACTCAAAGACATACCACTAAAAAAAATAAATTTAGA
>CAJKKJ010000135.1 GCA_905200435.1 uncultured Bacillota bacterium
AAGACATTAATTATTAAAAATAAAATATTTAACAGAATTATATTTTATCTATATTTAATTCTTCTATGTACTTCTTTCAGACTTATTCCATCTTCTAGTAACTATTATAGTATTGCAATCATTTTAGTATCTATTATAAGTGCTAGACTAATTGAGTATGGTTCATTAAATGTCACATCAAAACAATTTTTAAATATGACTTATGAAATATATTTATTCCAGTATCCAATAATATATATATTTGAATACATTAATGTTCCATATAAAATATATATAATTATAGGTATAGTATTTGCTTCATCATATTTACTACATTATATTTTATATGGTAAAAAATTTAAAGCTATAAAGATTATTTTGACTTTACTTTTAATTGGTTTTTCATTATATGGCGTTAATAGATATTGTGCTAGTAAAGATCATACTAAAGAAATGAATGATTTAAAAGATCAGCTTGCTAATAATGAAAAAATGATTGATGAGAATAATAAAAAATATTTGGAAAATTTAAGACAAGAGGAAGAAAACTGGATAAAAGAACTTGAGAAATTTGATAACTACGAAGAAAAATTAAAAGATATTGTTAAGAATTTACCTATTGTTGGAATAGGTGATTCTGTTATGCTTGGTGCAGTTAATAATTTATATAATATCTTTCCTAAAGGATATTTTGATGCCAAAATTTCTAGACAACCATGGGCTGCAATAGATATAATTGAAGAATTAAAAAGTAATAATAAATTAGGACATCCTGTTGTTATTCATTTGGGTACAAATGGAGATTGTTCTATTTCTTGTAAAGACCAAATAATGAATGCAATTGGTGATAAAAAAATTTATTTGATAAATACAACTAATTCTGATAGTGTTAATAATAATCTAAGGGCATATGTTCAAAAACATAATAATATTTATTTGATTGATTGGAAAAATATATCTTTAAATCATAATGAGTATTTTTATGCGGATGGTATTCATTTAACTCCTGCTGGCAGAAAAGCTTATGCCGATGCTATATATAATGCAATCTATAATGATTATTTAAGTGAATATAAATTTCAAAAAGAAGAATTAATCAAAGGTCATGAAGAAAAGCAATTAAATAAAATTAGTTTTTATGGTAATGATATATTATTAAATGCTTTTGATTTTATTAAAAAAGATTTTAATGACTCTAATTTTACTATTAATGATTATGATAATATTGTTAGCAATTTAAAAGAAAATAAATTGACTAAAAAACTTGTTTTTATATTTTCTGATTTATCCGAAGAAAAATATAATGAATTATTAAATATATGTGGTAATAATAAAATATATTTAATTAATATTAATGGTAAATTTAAAGGGGAAAATGTTATTAATTTTGATGTTAAGAAAGAATACTTAATGCCAGATGGTAAACATTTGAATAATAAAGGTAATAGCAAATTAGCTGAAATTATTAAAAAAAATATTGTTGGTAAATAAAAAAAGTATTTCACAATATAAAAAAATACTTTAAAAAAAATCAAAATATGATATAATTATAATGCGATGTGAAAACATCATAGGAGGTAGACATGGAAAATAAGAGATTTATAACAGTCTTAGGACTTATACTACTATTAATAATCGCACTTCCAATAATTAATTATGTAGGTGGAAAAAAAGGAAGAGAAATGGTTGCTAAGTTTGATGAAGCTTATAGTGCAGATAAATATACATTTATTGAACTTGCAAGAGATAATTGTAAATATTGCGTTAAACAAGCACCAATTATTGAAGATTTAGCAAATAATTATGGTTTAGAGTATTTATATATTGATACAAATGCTATTAACAACACTCAATTAAATCATATACTTGAAAAAATTAAAGTTGATTACGATGATTTTGGAACTCCTACAATGGCCGTAATAGGTAAGAATGAAGTTCAAGAATCAATTATTGGTTATAAAAATGAAAATTATTTAGCTAATATTTTAAATAAATATGAATTAATTAAAAATTATGGAATGACTGATTTAAAAGAAATAAGTTATAGTGAATATTATAAATTATTAAAAAGTAAAAATACTTCTGTAATTTATTTAGGAAGAAATAATAGCGCGGATAATGAATTTGCTATTTCTCAATTAAAGAGAGCTTCTTATGAAACAGGCGTTCAAATATATTCATTGGATGTTTATGATGTATATATGGCTGAAACATATTCAGATAAAGCTACAGATGAACAAAAAGCAATTGCTAAAAAATTTATGGCTTCATTATCATTATTTGATGATGGTTTAACTACACCTGCAGTATTAATTGTTAAAAATGGAAAATTGGTTGCATCAAAGATTCAATCAGGTTATACACAAATTGAAACAAGTAGTTATGTAAGTTTCTTAAAAGAAAATAAGTTAGCAAAGAGTGAATAAAATCACTCTTTTTTTCTATGAATAGACAAAAAATTTAGACCTTAAATAATATAATTATTATGGTGATATAATGAAAAAAATAATTTTGATTATACTAATATTATTAGTATTACCATATATTCTAGTTAAAATAACTAATAAAAAAGAAACAAAATTATTAGAACTTGTCCATAATGAAAAAACAATTCGGGTATTTAGAAGTGGAACTAAAAAAATAGAGAAAGTACCATTTGAAGAATATATTGTCGGTGTAATTGCTGGTGAAATGCCTTTATACTTTAATGAAGAAGCTTTAAAATCACAAGCTGTTGCTTCAAGAAGTTATGCTTTAAAAAGAATTGAGTATAATAAGAATAAAGATTATGATGTTGTTGATAATACTAATAATCAAGTATATTTAGATGATGATTATTTAAAAAAAGTTTGGGGTAGTAATTATATAAAAAATATTAATAAAATAAGAAAAGCTGTTAATGATACTTCTTGTGAATATTTGGATTATAATGGATCAATTGTTGATGCTTTCTTTTTTTCGACTAGCACTGGTAAAACAGAAGATTCGCTTGAAGTATTTAATATTAATCTTCCATATTTGAAAAGTGTGTCAAGTGAATGGGATCAAAAAGTTTCCCCTGTATTTTACGATTATTATACTTTTTCACTTGATAATTTCTATAAAAGATTAGGCTTAGAATATAATAGCACTCTAAATATAGAAATAATTGATTCTACATCTGCTGGAAGAGTTAAGTCATTAAAAATCAATAATGTTAATTTTACAGGTAGTAAAATATCAAGTATATTTGGTTTAAGATCAACTAGTTTTAATATTAAAAGAGATAAAAATAATGTAAATATTACTACAACTGGATTTGGTCATGGAGTTGGTATGAGTCAGTATGGTGCTCAAGGAATGGCTATTGAAGGTTATAAGTATAGTGAAATTTTAAAACACTATTATAGTGG
>CAJKKJ010000136.1 GCA_905200435.1 uncultured Bacillota bacterium
GAATTATTAGAAGAATGGACGAACTAGGAAGAGTTGTTATACCTATAGAAATAAATAAGATTCCTATAATTGTAATGATTATTATTTTTTTGTTTTTCATTATTTTCTCCTTTACCTTTTATACTTACATTGTATCATATGACTGACATTAGCACAACTATACACTATTTATTTATATTTAATAGATTGTCAAACAGGACTACCATTATGCGATTGGTTTTAAATAAAATATTTATTTAAAATAGCATCCAAATTTTTCTTGTTGATAGGCTTTTGTATGTAATCATTAAACCCAAGTTTTAGGTATTTTTTCTCATAATTTTCGCTATTTTGAGTAACCATTACAATTGTAACAATTGGGTACTTTGTTTCTCTTTTTAGATAATATAATATGTTATCATCTTTGTTGACCTCTCTTGAAAAATCACTAATATTATTACCAGGTATTATATCGTCAATAAACACTAAATCAAAAGTTTCATTCTCATTTAATGCGCTACACATTTCAGATAGATTATGTGCGGTTTCAATTTCTACATTGTAAGGCATTAATAATGCCTTAAATTCTTTAATTTTTAAACTATTATTGTCAACAATTAATATTCTTTTACCACTAAAATTTTTATATTCAATTTTTACGTTCTTATTTTCCTTTTTATTACTTATAACATCATATTCACTTACCAATCGTTGATTTATGTTTAGAGAAAAATTCATGTTTTTTTCATTCTCTGTTATTATTAGTGTACCATTCAACCGTGATAATAAGTTTTTTAGTATTTCATATTTAATATTCTTATAATTATCTATTTTTAATGTTTTTGTATATCTATCTTCAACTATATACTTTTGGATTGCTTTGTCATTTGTAATAAAGTTAAACCTTATTTTAGAAAAATTACCAACTTTAATACTATTAATTTCTAATTTCATATTTTTGTTTTCAATTATTGATGATAAAAAATCAAATAAAAATAAAACTGCTTTAATATTTTTTTCTTCATCGCCGTAAAGTACTTTTGGTATATCATTTGCTATTTCTATTTTTAGTTTAGTAGTATGGTTATTTTTTTCAGTCATTAATAATTGTTTTAATCTATCAAGCATATCGCACGTTTCATATTTACATGAAACATGCTTTGTATCACTCTTTACCAGAGCTAAATCTAAAATACCACTTATTCTATCACTTAATAAAATTGCCTTGTCTTGAAAGTTTGCCAGTAAATTATTAATTTCATTCATATTATTTTTATCAATTTTAGTATTACCAATTATTTCTAATTCTTTTACTGTTGATTTTAATTCATTGGACATTTCTTCAATTAGTTCTAATGTTTTTTTGGATGAATCTAACGTTAATTCCTTTTGAAAAGAAAGTTCTTTTGCCATTTTTATATCCGGATTTTCTATTGTGCTAAACATAATAAATAAAATATAAGAATAATAAAAGCCTTCAAATATCAATTCCTTATAAAATGTTCTAACAAAAAATCCCGATAAATATAGAATTATTAAAATAATATATGGCAAGATTTTTTTTATGGAATATTTTTTTATTAAAAAATAAATAGTTACAATTATGAAAAAACAAAAGCTCAAAATTGTGTGACTTATCGCGACGTCATAAGATGGCCCATTACCATCTAGTAAATCACCTTCATAAATTACATTTAATGGTAAAAATGTAATTAATAATATTGATATTATGGTTATTACAAATAATATATTTTTTAATGTTTGATATTTATTATTTTTATCATGTATGGATATACAATAAAACATTGAATACATATTTAATAATGCCAAAACACTCATATATGCCTTTTGTAAAATTCCTATGTATGTATAATTTCCAGTTGAATGTGCAACAAAATAAGTCATTATACCAATAGAAATAAATATAAAATTCAATATTAATAATTTTGAATATGTTTTTGTTTCTTTATTTTCAACATTAGGCTTTGAAAAAAACATAATTAATAATGTTAAGACTATTAGTAGTCCAACTATTTGCAAAATAATTGCTTGCATAAAATCAACAACCTCTCTTTTATTTTAATATTCTTCTTTTATTTCTTAACAAAAATGCATTATTTTTATTAATATTCAAATTATTTAAAAAACTAAATACTTCGTCTTCTGATATAACAGTCTTATCATGAAATTTTTCACTTAGAGCATCTTCTAATGAGAAACCATAACCATAATTACATTTTTCAACTATATCAGATTGAAATTTATGTATATAATTATCTGGTATACTATCCCTTTTAACCATTTTTTGTGTTTCCATAATTTGCCATTTAAGTGTTGCAAGCTTATCACGCAATTCATTATTCAGTTCATTTTCATTCTTATTAGAATTACTTGCAATTCCATAATTTTTGCCAATGTTAAAATAAAAACTCTTTCCATACTGTTCAACTGCTATTGGTACTATATAAGCACCTGTTTCTTTAGCCATTCTGACTGTCCCAACAAAAGTTTTCATAACTATCTCATTAGGTGAAACATTCCAAGCACCTTCTGGATAGATTAATAAATTACCACCATTTTTAAGTAATTCGATTGACCTATTATATGCAACTTTTCTGTCTAGCCTATTTTTAGTTTCTAATGGAATAACACCATTTAATTTTAATCCTTGATATATTAATTTTTTATATAAAATTCCCGGATCTCCAAGCATTAAATATGCTGGTTCTTTAATCACTTGTAATGTTCTTTGAATATCATTTCCGCCAATATGTGTACAAGCAAATATTTTTGGTGCACTTTTTAAAGCTTTATTTTCATTTCCAATTATAATATTTTCTTCTCTAGAAATTACTTTGTCAATTTCCAAAATTATGTTAATTAGAAAATGAATTTTTTTTCTCAATTCAATTCCCTTTAATTTGTCGTGTTTATTATAACAATAGATTCTATACTCTGCATAATATTTTACAAGTTCTTCTATAGTCATTTTTCTTTTTTCAAATAAATTTATTTTTTTAAATTCTTGCATAAAATTTCCCCCCACCCCAAAATTATAACATAATTTATTTCATAATAAAAGAGAATAACTTATAGTTATCCCCTATTTGCTTTCCATGTTTCATAAATGTCGCAACTGGAACTATATGGTGCTGGATCTGGCATTTGCATTTTAACAATCATTGGTATTTTAAATGCTTTACCAAATGCAACACAAGTACCTGGTTGAAGTGATTTTTGTTTTTCAACAATTTCATTATTAATATTAGGAAGCATCATCTTAATATATTCCAAATCTCTTGGGTGATTCATTTTAAATATCATAAAATTACTACACTGTGAAATAACTGTTTCCGACAATTCAACTGGTCTTTGTGAA
>CAJKKJ010000137.1 GCA_905200435.1 uncultured Bacillota bacterium
GTAGTAACAAAATATCCAACAGTATATGATCAGATACATAATGATGATGAAGGAAAAATAGTAGAGATGAATCCACAGGGAATTGCTGAAGGAATTAGCAAATTAATTATTGATAAAGATAGACGAATTCGAATGCAGAAATATTTAAAATCTAAGGAATATGGAAATCAAGAGGAAATCAAAAAATATATAGATATTATTGAAAATAGGTAGTATTAAAGGAAAGAAAAATGGTCAGAAGAATTGGAAATACAATAGAACATTATATGGTGATGTTTTTACCGTTAATTTTTAGTGTAGGTAGATTTATTCCGGGAATTGAAACAATAGCAACATTGTTTACAATGGTTATATTAATAATTGATCAATGTAGATTAAAACGTAATTTTATAAAATATATAGTTATATGTTGTTTGTTTATTACTAGTGGAATTATGGGAACTGAGTATAGTATGCATATTGATCATATTAAGCCTATGATAATTATTTTTTTAGCGTTTGATGCAACAAATGGGCGATTATATAATAGAATATTGACTCATATTAAAAAATATCAAGATATTATATTAAAGCAGTTGATAGTTGTTTTAATAATAAATTTAGTACTTATGTTTTCTAGTATAGGATATTCTTCTGCTTATGGAGAAATGTGGGGATTAAATGCATACCAAGGAATGTATTATGATCCTCATCAATGCGCATATCATATTTGCGCATTATTGGTAATTTTATTATGGATAGGTAAGATAAGATTTAAACCATATTATTATTGGATAATGATAGGATTTGAGTATTGTGTATTAATTACTGGTGCAAGAGTGCCAACTGTACTTGCATTAATATTGGGAGTAATTTTTATTATTGATCATTTTGTTAGACCTAATTCTATTAAAGATGGAATTGAAAAAATATTAAGATATTTAATACTTGTACTTTTAGCAGTGGTCGTAATTTACATTATAATGAAATATACAAATTTTGGATATAAAATATTAACTGGAATTTCGGATCAAAATTTTGATAATGGACGAGGTCATTTAAGAGAGAGAGATTTAGAACTTTTTATGAATTCAAATATAATGCATAAACTTTTTGGATATGGAACAGATGCAGTAATAGCTTATCATGGAAGTTTTGCATATTCACCTGCGATTTGGTCACATAATGATTTTTCACAAGTTATGGTTGGAATGGGAGCATTAATGCTTCTTATATATAGTTTTTATTGGTTAAAATACTTAGGAATTGCTATAAAAAAATCCTTTATGTATGTGATTGTGGTAATTACATTAATTATTGTGGCATATTTAAATGGAATGTATATACATACACGGTTTACATTTGTTATGCCATTATTATTTATGTATATGGAGAGTAGAAGAAAAAATACGGATAAAAGTGGAGTGAATTATAATGGTTGAATTAAGTGTAATAGTACCTGTATATAAAGGAAAACAATATATCAAACAAACAATAGAAAGTATAAAAAAAATACAATGTAACAAAGAAATTATTATTGTAGATGATGGATCACCAGACGATAGTTTTGAGTATTGTAAAAAAATATTTGGATTGGATAAAGAAATAAGAATAGAAAGAAAAAAAAATGGTGGTATTGTAGATGCAAGAAATTTTGGACTGAATCTGGCTAGAGGAAAATATATTATGTTTTCAGATCAAGATGATATATGTTTTCCAAAAACAGTGGAGAAAGCAGTAAAATTAGCAATTATAGAAAAAAAAGATATTGTTTTTTGGTCGACTGTATATCTTTTAGAGGATGGAAGTTTTGCAGAAAGAGATAATGTATATAGAGAAGAAAATTTAAATCAAAATGAAGTTAAAGAAAACTTGGTTAAAGATATGTTGCTTAATACAGAAAACACACTGATTTCTTATATTGGACATGTATGGTCAGCTATTTATAGTAGAGAAATTATAGTAGAAAATCATATTAGATTTAAAAAATTTGTAGATATTGAGGATGATTATCTTTTTTTATTTGATGTATTAAGAAGTTCTAAAAATGTTAAAATGATTAAAGATGTAGGATATGCATGGAGATATAATAGAAAGTCAGAAACTTACAGAATAAAATATGTTAATAACATTCTTGAGCGATATAAGAATTTTTTCTTTTATATAGAAGAGGGTATTTCTGGTTTAGAAATAGAGGAGAAAGAGAGAGAGAGGTTTAGATTATTTTCAATACAAGAAACAATTAGTCGTTCAATAGAAAATGAATATACATTTTTAGCAAATTCAAAGAAAGAAAAAAGAAATATAAAAGCTTTTTTTAATGAAAATAAAGATGTGTTTCAAGTGAAAAGTGTATATAATTATGCTAAAAAAAGAAAAAGAATATATGCGTTGTTAAAATATGATTTATTTGGAATTGCAGGTATATATGTATTTTTGGATTCTCATTGGAGACGAATAAAAAATAAAATGTTATAGAAATGAGTATTAAATATGAAAGTAAAAAATAAATCTTTAGGAGTAAATGCTGTATTAAATGCATTTAAAAGTGCATTAGCCATTTTATTCCCATTAATTACATATCCATATGCTTTTAGAATATTGCATACAGAAGGAATAGGAAAAGTTAATTATGCAACATCAATTATAAGTTATTTTATATTAATTGCATCATTAGGAATTTCAACTTATGCAGTCCGAGAAGGAGCAAAATACAGAGATAAACCTAAAGTATTTAATGAATTCTGTAATCAAATATTTTCATTTAATATATTGACTACAATGATATCATATGTATTATTGTTTTTAGTTATTTTTTCTAATAAATCATTGTATTCATACAAAGATTTATTGTTGATACTAAGTTTAACTATTGCGTTTACTACTTTTAGTATAGAATGGGTCAATACAATATTTGAGGATTTTTTATTTATTACAATCAGAAGTATTGTTATCTATTTAATAACAATGATACTTTTATTTCTAATTGTAAAAAATGAGGATGATTATATACTTTATGCATTATTAACAGTTGTGAATAGTGGATGTATTTGTATTTCTAATTGGATATATTGTAGAAAATATGTACATATAAAATTTACTGTAAAAATGGAAATATCAAAACATATAAAGCCAGTATTGACCTTTTTTGCAAATGCTGTTGCAACAAGTATCTATGTTAACTCAGATACAACAATGATTGGATATTTGATTGGTGATCATTTTGTGGGATTGTATACATTAGCTGTGAAAATTTACAATGTAATAAAAACTATGCTTGCAGCAATGTATACAGTAGCAATACCACGATTGTCTTTTTTTGCAGGACAAGGAGAT
>CAJKKJ010000138.1 GCA_905200435.1 uncultured Bacillota bacterium
ATTTTTGACAACTTCATCAGGAATAACAACATCAAAGTTATCATATGTAATATTTATTTCAAATGATAATTTTTCTACCATTTCTTTTAGATTTATTTCTTCACCTAAATTAATAGTAGATATAGATTCTGTTAAATCGCTACTAACTTTAGTTACACGATTATTTTTTTCATCAATTGTTATATCTACATTAACATTAGTTTTTAATGTATTTTCATCTTCTAAATCAGTATTATTAATAGCTTTATATGCTCTTTTTACTAAATCTTCTGATATAACTAAACGATATACGCCAACATCACCAGTACGGCTTAATAGATAAAAATCTTTATCTGTTAATATTGTTTTTAAATCAATATCTTTTAGATTCTTTTCTTCATCAGATATTGTAGAATCAACTTCAGATTTTATCCAATATTCATCAGTATTTTCTATTCCCATTATACTATTCATTATATTACTTGATACATAAAAATATGTTCCATCTAAATATAATTTTTGTTTACCTAAAATAGGATTTTCACCTAATTCAATAACTGCTTTATATTTGTCATTCTCTAGTTTTTCAGTAGCAACATTTAAATTAAATGTACCATCAATTGACATTCCATCCATATTTACTTTAGTAGTTAAACTAGTATCTACTTTAACTTTTTTAGCATCAGTTTTAGCAACATCCACCAATACTTCAAGTGGTGTTCTTGTTTTTACTTCTTCTTTTTTACCGCATCCTGTTAAAGCAAGAACCATAACAAATGCAAGTAAAATATTTAAATATTTTTTCATAAACTCCTCCTACAATTAATATTATACTATTTTTTTGGTTTTTTTCAAACATTTTTTTACTAAACTATAAACTTCATCATGTATTTCTTCGATTGACTTCATTTCATTTTCTTTATTGCATGATACTTTAGAAAAATTTAAATAATCTGCAACAAATATAGCATTTTCATATATTTTTTTCATTAAATCATTATCTTTTTCATAAATATCATTTTCAACTCCATCATTTTGTTTTCTTTTCTTTCTCATTTCTGAAACCAAATCAAATGGTGCTTCTAAAAAAATTACCAAATCAGGTTCTTTAATACCTAATTTCTTATATTCAAAATCAATAACATAATTAATAAATTTTTTTCTTTCTTCTAAATTATCAATTAATGCTGATTGAT
This sequence comes from uncultured Bacillota bacterium, assembly GCA_905200435.1. Lineage (GTDB taxonomy): Bacteria > Bacillota_I > Bacilli_A > RF39 > UBA660 > CAG-884. The sequence goes on from CAJKKJ010000138.1 coordinate 1,176, forward strand.
ATATTAAACTTGATGTTGTATATCTATCAAGTAAAATAATATTATTTTCATATTCTTTTTTTAATTTAGTATGCCATGTAATAGCTCTATCAGAAGCATATAAATTATTTATAAAGTAAGGTGATAATGAATCTGGCGAACCATATTCTCCCTTTAAATAATGTTCAACAGATACACCTTGATATTCTCCATATGATGGAAAATGATGTGCAACTACTGTATTTCCATCTTCAATCAATCTTTTTTTTAATAAATCATATTGTGTACTTTTTCCAATTCCATCACAAGCACCTTCTACTACTATTAATTTGCCCATTTATATCTCTCTTTCTAATGTTATTCCCTTTTTGAAGTTACATTTTTGAGTACAATTAAAACCAAATGTACATCTAGCACCTTTTATATATTTTTTTATGTCATCTTTTAAGTAATTATTATTTTGTTCTAATACCTCTTTATATTTTAATAATGTATCTCTTGTAGATCTCATTACTTCAAGTTGAGCAGCTGTACAAAGTCTTTCTTTAGTTTTTAATATAAAATTATCATATGTACCAGTTTCATTTACAAGTACTAATTCTCCTTGTGGTACAACATCAGCAACAGACATAATATCCTCTAACCATTCGTTTTTTAAATTTTCATTTTTTAAAATTGGTGGCACAAAATATTTTTTATTTTCCATTCTTTCCATTTGATAATATATTGTTCTATGTCTTTGAGCTTGTGCCAAACCTACATAAGATATTTCATAGTTACATGAATAAATATGAGAAAATATATCTTCTCTTTTATTTAGATTATTTCCAAATAAACTTATACTTCTATCTTTATCATTTTGCATTAATCTTTCTTCTAACACATTCAAATCATTTAATTTGTTTACAAATTCTTGCATTGAAATAGCTAAATTCTTTTCCAAATAATCATTTGAATTAATATGCTCGTTTATGTATCTATTTAAAAATGATGCAATATAATTTATTTGTCTTAATGTAGTTGAATAAATCATTTCTGTTGGCATAAATACTGTTACTAAATATCTTGCATTTTCTTGAGCAAGTGTTTTAACTTTAAAATCACTAAATTCAGGATATTCATTTTTTATTAATTCTTTAAATTTTTCAACCCATTTTGTATATAAATTAACTTCTTTTTCAGTTAAACTACTATTTTTATATGTAACATCTGTATATCTTCCTGATTTTTCACTTGTTGTATATTGATGTTCATTATTTAAAACCATAGCAAGTATTTTAGGTATACCTTTTAAATTGAAATTTATCATTAAGTGATCGTATACACTATGATGACCATTTCCTAGTGTGTTTTTTATTCTTTTATCTGTTTTTTCTTGTGTTTCTTTTTTTAAATGTTCAAATCCTTCTTTATCATAACAAACACCAGCTATTTTGCCACATAAATCTAAAGCACTTTTTAAATTAAATGTTCCATTATCATTTAAAAAATAGTTTGGCAAAATTGTAATTTTCATTTTTTCCATCATACTACCTCCTTTTACATTATATAATAAATTATTTTACTAAACAATAAAATTACATAAATTTTACATAATAAAAGCTTAAGAAAACTTAAGCTAATTTATTTTTTTTATTAAAGAATGTAAGCTGGAAGTTGTTTTGGCATTAGCACTATATAATGATGGATAACTTAATAACATTTTATAACCATTGTATGCTTCTAACATTGTTTTATCATTTTTACCATCACCAACTGTATATATTTCACCATCTAAATTTAATGTTTTAATCAATTCTTCTATCCCCATTTTTTTATCAAAAGGATGAGCTAATATCAATCTTCTTAAAAGTTTATAATATGTAAATTCAATATCAGGATAAATAATTTTTAATTCTTCTATTTTTTTAGTTATATTCTCATTTGTTTTTACTATTAAATATATAAGTTCATTTTCATTCTTAGCTTCTCCCTTCGCACCATATATACCATTAACTATACCTAAATTATATTTTTTTACAATATTGTATGCTTCGGCATTCAAATATTTTGCATATATAATTTCTCCCTCATTTGATAAAGTAACTCTACCATCATATGTTGTAATATAGTTATATTTCACTTTATTTCTTGAAGCA
>CAJKKJ010000139.1 GCA_905200435.1 uncultured Bacillota bacterium
TTATGTAACTGCTCCCGTTATACTTGCAGCATCAAAATTAAAATATAAAACATTTATTCATGAACAAAATAGTGTACCAGGTAAAACAAATAGGTTTTTATCTAAATATGCTACAAAAATAGGTATATCATTCGAAGATACAAAAAAGTATTTTGATGAAAATAAAACTATTTTTACAGGAAATCCATGTAATGAATCAGCTTTAAGTTCTCCTAAAATGGATTTAAAAGAAGTTGGTCTAACAAAAGATTTTGTTTATATAGTAATGGGATCTCTTGGATCAGATAAAATGAGCAATATGTTGATTGATATGTTAGATAAATTTGATAAAAAAGATTATGAAGTAGTATTAGTAACAGGTACTAATTATTTTGATAAAGTCAAAAATCTTAAATTTCCTAAAAATGTTAAAGTTTTACCATACGTAGATAATCAGACAAGATTAATGAAACAAGCTAAATTAGTAGTAAGTAGATGTGGAGCGACTACATTAGGAGAAATTGCAACATTAACCTTGCCATCTATTATAATACCAAGTCCTTATGTTGCTGATAATCACCAATATAAAAATGGTCTTGTTTTAGAAGAAAAAAAGGCAGCTATAATGATTGAAGAAAAAGATTTAACAAGTGATAATTTATATGAACAAATAGATAAACTTATGCATGATGATAATGTTTTAAATCAAATGAAAGAGAATTTAAAGGGATTAACATTAGCAAATGGTGCGACTAATATTTATAATGTACTTGCATCGATGATTGGAGAAAAAAATGATTGAAAATATAAAAAATATGAATATTGGTTTAGTATATGAAAACATAGATTTAAAGAAATATACAACCTATAAAGTAGGTGGTACTGGAAAACTATTAGTTATTCCTGATACAATTGAAAAATTAGTAGAACTACTAAATTATTTAAAAGAGAATAATATCAAATACAAAATAATTGGTAATGGATCAAATTTGATCTTTATTAATGATTATAATGGTGTATTAATAAAATTAGATAAACTAAATAATGTTCAAATAAATGATAAAGAAGTAACTGCAGAAGCTGGAGCAAGTTTAATCGGTCTTGCTTTAAAGGTATCTAGAATGGGTTTAAAAGGCATGGAATTTGCAACAGGTATACCAGGAACTATTGGTGGCGCTGTATATATGAATGCAGGAGCCTATAAAGAAGATATGGCATCTATAATAAAAAAAGTAAAATTATTAGATGAAAATGATAATATAATTGAATTAAATAAGGAAGAATTAGAATTTGGTTATAGAAAATCAATATTACAGTCTAAAAAATATGTTTGTTTAGAAGCTACACTTCTTTTAGATTATGGTGATATTGATGAAATAATGGCTTTAATTGAAAAGAGAAAACAAAAAAGAATTGAAACACAACCATTAGAATATCCTTCTGCTGGATCTGTATTTAGAAATCCAGAAAATGGTTTTGCTTGGCAATTAATTGATGATATTGGTTATAAGGGTAAAAGAATTGGTGATGCAATGGTAAGTGAAAAGCATGCTAATTTTATAATTAATGTTGGAAATGCAAATGGTAGTGACATAAAAGAATTAATAGATGAAATAAAAAATAAGGTAAAAGATAAATATAATATTGATTTAAAGGTTGAACAAGAAATTGTAGAATAGGTGATCTTATGAAAAAGAAAAAAAGGAAGATAAGTTTTTTAAAGATATTGATTGTTTTTTTGCTCATATATTTATTTGTTGTTGGTATTTATAAATTAATTACTATCAATATCAAGAATATATATGTAATTGGTAATACTTATATAAAAGATAAATATATAATAGAAAAAGCAGGTCTAACAAACTATCCTCCTTTTTTCTTGACTACAAAATCAAGTATTAAGAAAAAGCTACTTGCTGATGATGAAATACTTGATGTTAAAGTTAAAAAAGATTTATTTTCTGTTTATTTGTATGTTGAAGAAAATATACCACTTTTTTATAATAAGAATAATAACAAAATTGTTTTAAAAAATGGGAAAGAAATTATTGATAAATATAATGTTGCTATACTTAACAATTATGTTCCAGACACTATATATGATGAATTTATAAATAAGATGGGAAATGTTAATATTGATATTTTAGAAAGAATTTCGGAAATAGAATATAGGCCTAATGATGTTGATACTAAAAGATTTTATTTACTTATGGATGATGGTAATATTGTTTATTTAACATTGGATGATTTTCTTAAGATTAATAGTTATATTGAAACAATTAAAACTTTAGATGGTAATAAAGGAACGTTGTATTTAGATAGTGGCAATTATTTTGAAGTTAGGTAGTGACTTTTGTTTAGAATTGTGTTAATATTTATATAGAGGTTAGAATATGAAAAAGAAATTGTTTGGTTTATCTGAAAAGATGGAAAATGTTTATTGTAAGAAAGAAGAACTTAGTAAAAAGATAAATATGTATAAGAGTGCAAGAAGTGGTTTTATGAGTTGTTATCATTTGTGTAGTATCTTTATCTTTTCACTTTCGATTGGTTCTATCATTTTATCCTATATTGTTCCATCATATATTATGGGTTACCTAGCTCTTATTATAAATTCTGTGTCTGTTTCATTTTTGATTTATTTAATTAGCGAAAATAAAAATAATTTAAGGGTTATGGAAAAAATGAATTTGAATAGTATGGAATTAGAACTTGCTAATTGTGATAAAGAGATTGGCAAGTATGATAATGACTATAAGAAAATTGTTGAAACTGTAATGCTTGGCGATGATATATAACAAATAGTTTATTAGAAAGAAGTACATATAAAAGTTTTTAATAATAATGAAAAATGAATTTAATTATAGATGGAGAAATAAAATATGAAATTAAATAAAAAAATAATCATAGTTTTATTATTTATAATTGGTATTGCAAGCTTACTTGTTGGGTCTATTGCTTATTATAGAATAGTAGTTAGCGGAAGTATTACAGGTAGCACTGGTAATGCCGTATTTGTTTTAAGAGATACTGAAGCGGGAGAATCATGGAATAATAAAGTAATAAGTTTAGGTCAAATAAATCCTGGGGATAGTGGATCATTTGATGTTGTAATGGATGCAAGTGGAAGTATGGTTGATATGTATGCAACATTAAGTATAGATAGAGGAACAGGAGATACAGAGTTACCTGCTAATTTAAAGTTCTATACAACAAGTGATTATAAATCAGAATTACATAAATATTATTCGTTTTTAGAGAAAAGTGGAA
>CAJKKJ010000140.1 GCA_905200435.1 uncultured Bacillota bacterium
AAATCCTTCAACATCAACTTTTAATCCTTTTTCATTTGCAAGTTCAACAGTTAATTCTAAAGGAAAACCATAAGTATCAAATAAATGGAAAGCAGTAACACCATCAATATTTTCTGATTTATTAGCAATCTTTTCAAATTCTTTTAAACCTTTTTCTAAAGTTCTACAAAATTTAATTTTTTCATTTTTTAAAACTTCTAAAACAACATCTTTATTTTCAACAAGTTCACTATAATAAGATGCATATTTATCTATTATTTTATTTGCAACAACTTCTTCAAAATTGCTATTTATATCTATGCCTAACTTTTTAGCATGTCTAATTGCACGTCTTATAAGTCTTCTTAAAATATAGCCTTGATCAGTATTACTAGGTTTTATTCCTGATTTATCAGCAGATATAAAGACAGAAGTTCTAATATGATCAGCAATAATTCTCATTGATTCAGGATTTTCTTCATATTTTTTTCCAGATATTTCTTCAATAACAGCAATTACATCTCTCCATACACTAGATTGATAATTATCTGTAACACCTTCTAAAACAGCAACAACTCTTTCAAGTCCCATACCTGTATCTACATTCTTTTTAGGCAATTCACTAATATGACCATCTTTATCTTTATAGAATTGCATAAATACATCATTCCATATTTCAACCCATCTTTCATCTTCAGGATCAAACTTCTCAGGAATAGCATCATTAGATCTAAAATAGAACATTTCTGTATCAGGTCCACAAGGTCCAGTCTCACCAGCAATCCAAAAATTATCACTAATTTTAGCAATTCTTTCCTCTGGAATTCCCATTTTTCTCCATAAATTATAAGATTCTTCATCAAAAGGAATATATTCATTACCAGCAAATACAGTAACAGCTAATCTATCAACAGGAATATTAAGTACTTTAGTTAAAAATTCAAAACTCCAACTAATAGCTTCTTTTTTAAAATAATCTCCCAAACTCCAATTACCAAGCATCTCAAAAAATGTATGATGATAAGTATCACCTATATTATCCAAATCATTTGTTCTAATACATTTTTGATAATCGCAAAGTCTTGTTCCACAAGGATGTGGTTCACCTAATAAATACGGAATCAAAGGTTGCATTCCAGCAGTATTAAACAATACTGAAGGATCATTTTCTGGTACAACCGGACTACTAGGAATTTGTACATGTCCATGACGAACAAAAAAATCAATATACATATCTTTTAAATTCATAAAAACCTCCACAAAAAAGGATAGTACAAGGAGTCAATAAGACGGTACCATCCTTTATTTAACTTAATTTAATAACGATCATTTGACCGAGGTAACTTTAATTACCTAGCTCCCAAGTAGCACAATCTAAACAAATATTATTTACATTTCACCAATAGTAAACTCTCTTGAAATACTTAATTTAGATGATCTTGCTCATCGCTTTAAACATATTATACTATATTTTTTAAAATAATCAAATATTTTTTTTAATATTTATCATTTCTTTAGTATTTTGAAAACCAATAACATCGCCACCAGATAATATATCGGAATAAATAGTACCATTTAAAGAATAAATATACCAATTAAGTGAACATACTGCATAATCAAAATCAGTAAAAGTACTAGAATCAATATCTGTTATTCCTTTTAACATGTTAATTCTATTAATAGCATCTTCATTATAAAGTAATTTAAAAGGTGGTATTTCATAATAAAAGTCATCAAATTCTATTGGACAAACATCTCCATATAAACAAATTCCTTTATCTTCATAATTCATCTTAAATCCATATTTACCACTTTTTAAGTCCAAAAACATATCATTTTTTACTAAACAATTTTTAATATTTCTGGTACATTTATTTGGACTAATAAAAACCTGTTTAATTTTTTGACCATTATTATAAGCTTTTTTAACAAGCAATAAAACATATTTCTTAATCGCCCTACATAAATAATCATCATTATATTCAGAATAAATAGGATCTCTTAATTCATTTAAAAAAACAGAATTACCTAAACAGACACCTGCAACTCTAGTAATTAAATCATTATTTTTTTTAAAGGTAATAATAAATCCATTCGGAGAATTAAGTGAATATTCAAACAAATCATCCATCGTTCCAAAAGCACGCATACATGATCCAAGTTTTTCGCCAGTAACTAACATATCTGGATCATAAAAATTATCATTACTAATAATTAAATCATCATAATTAATAGTTAAAATAGGAACTGATACATATCTGCGCACCAACATTTTTTTATAAATGTTTATACACCTATTAATCCTATCATTAACAGTTCCTTCACTTTTAAGAGGATATGGATCACTGATAATCCAGTCATTTGCATTTCCAAAAATTCTTGCATATTTACTATATGGATTATTTAAACTACTAGCTTGCTTCAAATAATCAAAGATCATACCATAAAAACCTTTATTAACATTTTTGTTAATATCTCCAAAATTATTAATAAGCGAACATAAGCTTGCAATACTATAACTAACATCTCCATTAAAGCATACATCTGTTAATTTTAAGCTAGTAACTAAAAATATCAAATCATGTTTATACATAACATCATAAAATTCATCATAATTTTTTTTAATACAATTTTCAAATACTTTTTTTAAATCAATAGAATTTATAATTGTAATTAAATCATTTTTTTCAAAAGGAATAGTAAAACATTCATCATTTAATGGTAAATTCCTATACTCATTAAAAGAAATTTCATCATCTAAATTAGATGTAACAAAAGAACTAACATAATTAAGTATTTTACCCATTAAATAATTGACATTAATATTTTCCAAATCAATTAATTTAATACCTTTTACACCATCGGTTAAAAGAGCAAACAAAATATTTGAATCAAAATTTTTATCTATTATATTTTTAGAAACTAAATACTCTTTTAATTTAACTAAACTATTTTGGTTATAAGCAATTTGAATGCACATATCCTTCATTTGTTTTTTCTTATTAATTATTCTTTTCATATTATAACTAATATCAATTTTAAAAGGAAATCCATTGCTAAAATCCATTTTTTTATTTTTAAATAAATCTCTTTTTTTATTATAAGCTATATAACATAATTCTTTAATTAACGAAGTATATTTAGAAAACAATTTATAATTATCAGATTTATACAAATTAGCATAAACATCAAATAGTTTTTCTGAATCAATATATTCTAAATCATATTTATGAAATATCTTTTTTTTACTTTCTTCATCTAAATAT
>CAJKKJ010000141.1 GCA_905200435.1 uncultured Bacillota bacterium
ACAGATATGAATTGTATGTTTTATGATTGTTCAAAACTTACTGAACTAAATTTAAGTAATTTTAATACATCAAAAGTAACAAATATGAAGGAAATGTTTGCTGGCTGCTCATCATTAACAACAATAGATTTAAGTGATATGAATACATCAAGCTCAATAAATATGCAAAGTATGTTTGGTGATTGTAAATCATTACTATCTTTAGATTTAAGTAATTTTAATACATCAAATGTAACAGATATGAGTTGGATGTTTGTAAACTGTTCAAAATTAGCAAGTTTGAATATAAGTAGTTTTGATACGTCCAAAGTGACAAGCATGGCGAAGATGTTTAGTGATTGCTCATCACTTACAACCTTAGATTTAAGTAATTTTGATACATCGAATGTAACCAATATGGAGTTTATGTTTAATAATTGTTTTGCACTATCTAGTTTGAATATAAGTAGTTTTAATACATCAAAAGTAACGAATATGAGTAGTATGTTTTCTCATTGTTATAAATTCACAACTTTAGATTTGAGTCATTTTGATACATCAAAAGTAACAAATATAAGTTATTTATTTAGTGCATGCATAGGTTTAACAAGTGTAAATATAAGTAGCTTCAATACATCAAATGTAACTAGTATGGAATGTGTATTTCAAACATGTTATGCTTTAGTGAGTGTTGATTTAACTATGCTTGACACATCAAAAGTTACAAGTATGGTTAATATGTTTAAGGATTGCAAAGTTATACAAACTCAAATAAACATAAAAAATGCTAATATGACAAATTACACAAATATATTTTCTGGTGCAGCAACAGGTACAAATTCATATATAATAATAGGTTATACATCAGCAACAAAAACACTTGTAGAGACAATAAAATCAAATTATAGTAGTAATACAAAAATAACAATACAACAAATATAGATAGGTAAAAACCTATCTATTTTAATTCTTCAACAATTGCTTTAGTAATACCTTTAGCATAGCCATCCTGATTATTAATCAAATTATTTAAATCATTCTTACAAGTAATATACCCAAGTTCAAGTAAATAGCCTTCAATACCCATATTAGAATTATAATAAGGATTAGCAGGGTAGACCTTATTTCTACCATCCATATAAGCACCTGTCATATAACCACCAGTTTCTCTATTATAAAAATACCACGGCGTATTAGTTGTAACATTTTCATAATAAGTATACCCACTATTTTTTGCACTCTCTCTAGCTTCTTCAATATCTTGTTTAGATAAATTCTTAACATAAACACCATCTTTAACCTTATAAAGTTGTAAAGAAGAATAAGTAGAATTAGCATACTCTTTAATTTTACTAGCAATATTATAAGCAAAATCATAATTCATATTAGGAGAAGCATAAACTTCTGTGCCACCAGAAATAATAGAATGAGGAGTACTATTAACATGAACAGAAAGGAAAATCTTGGCTTTAACTTCATAAGGTATAGTAGCTCTCCCACCTTCGCCATAAGGACCAGGATTAGAATCATCTTCTCTAGTAAGTTTAATTTTAAAGCCTTCGTCTTCAAGTTTTTTTTTAATTAAATTAGAAATAGATAAAGAAATATTTGATTCATAAATATTCCCACTAACTGCACCTACATCTGCACCACCATGACCTGGATCAATAACAATATCATAGACATCATTAGGAACTAAAATATTTTTACATTTCAATTTCAAAAAAGATACATCCTTAAATTTAGAAAAAACAAATTCTAAATAATTAGTTTTATTAAAATTAGAAATAGTATAATAATCAGTATTTTCATAATTAGAATTATTAATTAAAGGATAATATTTATCATTGGACATAAGTAAAATAGTCGAGTTATCATATTTAATATCTTCTAAATTAAGTCCACCATTAATTTTATCACTCAAATAAAATTTATTTTCATTAACACTAAGATCATATTTAGTCTCATTAAAAGTACTATCAACAAAAATAAGAAAGGCTTCGTCCAAATTAAAATCAGCATGTCCTTTTATATTAAAATATCTGCCATAAATGTAAATTTCATCAACATAAACATTTCCTTTTGTAATTTTATCATACATTTTATTATCAAAATTATTAATATCAACAACAAATAAAACAACAATAAATATAATAATAACTAAAAATATCTTCTTCATAACTTATCCTTTCATAATAAATAATTATACACGAAAAAAATAAAAATAGATATAGTTTTTGTCGAATAGAATAATATTAATTGAAGGGGGAATTATGAAAAAGATTTATTTGTTTGTTTTAAGCTTTCTATTAATACTAAATATACATGCATCTGATGTATTAAACGAAGTAAAAATAGAATATGAAAATAATGTCATAACGACAAGTACAAGAAGTTACTCAAATGGAAGGTATATATTCAAAATTGACTACATAGGAGATATAACAAATTTTAATGATAGTCAATTAGATTATATTTTAAAACAAACATCAAAAGACTACTTAAAAGCATTTGGAAATGTAAAAGTATCAGTAGTTCCAGATCCTAATGGAAAATTCAAAAACATAAAAGATAAAATATTTATAGGCTATTCAGGAGGAATGTTTGGCTCATCACTAAATGAAACAGTAATGCCAAATGATACAGCATTAAAAGAAAATTTAGCATATACAGTTAAAAATCCTATACTAGAAATATACTATAGAACAGATGAAAATAATGCTTGGAAGAATGATAAAAGTAGTTTAACAGGTGAGTTAACAATAGAAAATCAGCTAGCAAAATTACTAAATATAGACCTAAATACAAATCCAAATGGTGTAAAAGAAAAATATAAAACTTTATATTACTTTAAACCATATGAAAATAATGTCTATACAAACAGATTTGATTTTTATGAAGCAGGAGAAGGTACACCAGCACTTACAGAAGGTGAAGCATTTGAAACAAGTACATTAAAAAGAATAAGTACCGAATATGCTGAATTAAAATTCGATTATCCAAGTACAGGCGCATTTTTTGAAGTAGAAAACAAAGTAAGTAAATTGCCATATATAATAGTAACGACAGTATTATTATGCTTAGGAATATTTAGTTTTCTAAAATGTAAAAAAATAATATAATACAATTGTATTTTATAGGAAAATATGGTATATTAATAATAGAATAAGTAGGATGGGTGATGATATGGAAGTAATAAATTTTGATGAATCTATTTTAAGAAATCAAAGTATAAAAAGAAATATCAGCCAGCTATATA
>CAJKKJ010000142.1 GCA_905200435.1 uncultured Bacillota bacterium
GCCATTAAAAAACTTGTAAAAAATGAAAAATATGATTCTGTTTTAAGAACAAGTCAGCAATCTCTTGCTAGTTTGGATTTGTTTGCGGCTAAATGTGGTGGAGCAAAAAAATTAATTTATAGATCTAGTAATGCTGGCGTAACTGATGGTGAAATGATTAATAAATTATTTGGTTTTTTACCTAAAATAATCCCAAATGTAAAAATCGCACCTTCTACTGAAGCAGCTGAATTTGTTTTCGGTAAAAATGCAGTTAAAAATAATAGGGTTACTATTTTACATAATGCTTTAAATTATGAAGACTTTAGATTTAAAGATGAGATAAGAAATAAAATAAGAAAAGAATTAAATGTTGGCAATAAGACTTTATATGGTCATGTTGGACGATTAAATAAACAAAAAAATCATATGTTTTTGCTTAGTATATTTGAAGAAATATTAAAAAAAGATAAGAATAGTATTTTAGTTTTAATTGGTGAAGGCGAGTTAAAGCAAGATATACTAGAAAAAATAAAAGAATTAAATATTGAACAAAATGTTATTTTACTTGGTCCAAAGAAAAATGTGAATGAGTATTTTATGGCTTTTGATAAATTAATTTTTCCTTCTTTATTTGAAGGAATGCCAAATGTTATAATTGAGGCAGAGGCTTCTGGTCTTCCTTGCTATATTTCTAGTACTATTACTAAAGAAGCAGATATAACTGGATTGGTTAAATATATTGACTTAGATAAGTCTGCAGAGGAATGGGCTAATATAATTTTGAATGACAAAATAGAAAAAAGAAAAGATTATAAAAAGGATTTTATAGAAAAAAAATATATGATTGAACAAATTACTGATGAGTTTGTAAAAATTTGTTATTAAGAATGAGGTGGTTGTTTGAATTATTATTATTTATTATTAGTAATTACATTTGTTATAACATTAATTTGGATTGGAGTTAAAGGAATAGAAGATGTAAAGAATAATCCTAGGTATCTTTTTTTGATATTTTTAGTTTTAACTTTATTTATTTCATTAAGAAGCATCAATGTAGGTGTGGATGCAGCGAGTTATAAAGAAATTTTTTACGATATTTCTGAATATAAGTTTTTTGATGTTTTTCTTTATGACAGATATGAAGTGGGTTATAAATATTTGTGTAAAATTTTTTCTCTAATTTGGAATAACTATCAATTTTTTCAATCTTCTATTTCTATATTTCAAATGATTGCGGTATACTATTTTATAAAAAACAATTCAAAAAATTATGCTATTTCTACATTTATTTTTATTACATTTGAAACATATGTTTTCTTGTTTGGTATATTAAGACAAGCAACAGCCTTAGCAATACTTTTGTTTGCTATAAAATATCTAAAAGAGGATAATCTTATGAAGTTTTCAATTTTAGTTTTTCTTGCTAGTTTATTTCATAAAACAGCTGCGGTTTTTTTGCTTGCATATCCATTGAAATATGTAAAAATTAATAAAAAAACAATAATAGTATTTACTATTTTAGTCTTTGTTACACTTTTATTTGGGGAAAAAATAATTTACTTTATTATGAACTTTATATATAGGCCGTCGACTCCAACATATAATAGTGGTGAAGGATATAAAATGCTTTTATTAATGTACTCCATATGCATAGTGAATTATATTTTTAGGGAAAAATTGCAAAAGCAAGATAAAAACAACATTCTGTTTTTACAAATCTTAATGTTAGGAACATTAATTCAGTGTTTGGCACCTACATACAAAAATGTTGGAAGGTTAGTTATTTATTTTTTTCCTTTTATCGATGTATTGCTTGCAAATGTTTATGAGTTAATTGAAAACAAAAAACTTAAAGCATGGTTATTATTGACTATGGTTGTATCCCTTACTATATTTTATTTTATCAGAACAAATGATTTGTTTTATGAATTGTTATTTTAGGAGTTGTGTTATGAAAACATTAATTAAAAAATTAAAAATAAATAGATTGGTATTTTATATATCTATTTTAAATAAAAAAAACTACAAATTAAATGATTCTATTAAAGCTTATAATGAATTAAATGAGATATGTTATAATAATAATTATTCTTGTTATTGTGAAAGATTAATTTCAAATAAGGCTTATGATTTAGGTATTATTATTCCAGCATATAATGTTCAAAAATATATTTCAAAATGTTTAGATTCTATAATAAAGCAAAAAACAAGTTATAAAATTCAAATTATAGTAATAGATGATGGATCAACTGATAATACATTAAGTCTTTTATTAAAATATAAAGATAAAATTGATATAATACACCATGATAATTGTGGGATCGCCAATAGTAGAAATAAAGGCTTAGATAAAATAGATTCTAAATATATTATGTTTATTGATTCTGATGATTATTTAGAAGATGATTCAATTCAAAAGTTATTAGATATAGGGTTTAATGGTAATTTTGATATTGTTGAAGGAGGCTATAATGAGGTTGATAAAAACAATAACGTAACACGAACAGTAAATAGAGAAGAAAGTAATGATAAACATAATTTGCTTGGATTTCCTTGGGTTAAAATAATTAAGAGCGAATTATTTAATAATGTAAAGTTCCCTAATTATTTATTCGAAGATAGTATTATATGGCAAATAATATATGGAAAAGCAAAAAAAATTAAAATTTGTCCATTTAATGTTTATAATTATAGAATTTATAATGCTAATCAAAGTTTACACCATAAATTAACTAATAACAAAATGATTGAAACATTATATATTACATTAGAATTATACGAAGATAGAAAAAAATATAACATCAAAACAGATCAAGAATATTATGAATATATATTATTGATGGGAACATTAATATATACAAGAATTAGATACTTAGATATAAATATAATAAAAAATGTTTTTTCTATTTATTCTGATTTTGTAATAAAAGAATTTACAAATTATAAAACAAATAATAAATCTTATAAATATTTAGAAAAAAGTTTAAAAAATAAAGATTTTGATCTATATTTAAAATATTGTAAATATTATATGTTATTATTAAATAAAAAAATATAAATGGAGGTACAAATGAATAATAAAGTTACGAAATATATAAAAGAACCAAAAAAAATAGTCTTATATTTTATGAATAAAGGAATATTTAAATATTTACCTGATGAAAAGTATTTGAAGTTGAAATATTATTTAGAGATGGGTGAAAAACTTGATTTAGAAAATCCTAAAGATTATAGTTC
>CAJKKJ010000143.1 GCA_905200435.1 uncultured Bacillota bacterium
GCCAAGTTTAGTAGATGCTTCTTGTTGTAATGTTGAAGTAATAAATGGAACTTTAGAATTCCTTGATTTTTCTTTTTCTGTTACCGCATCAATTTGAAAATCTTTACTTAATTTTTTTAGAATATTATTTGCTTCTTCTTCAGTATTAATTTTTATTTCTTTACCTAAATAATTATCTAAATCAGCATTGAAATTAGAAAATACAGCTTTTATAGTCCAATATTCTTCCTCTTTAAATTTTTCAATTTCTTTTTCTTTATCTACAATTAATTTTAGTGCAACAGATTGAACTCTTCCAGCAGAAGATCCACTCGTTTTTGCTTGCATTAGTTTACTTAAACGAAATCCTATTATCCTATCTAATATTCTTCTTGTTTCCTGTGAATTAACTAAATTCATATCAATATCTCTAGCATGATTAAATGAATCTAATATAGCATTCTTAGTTATTTCATTAAATACAATTCTTTTATAATTCTTATTATCTAAATCCAAACATTCCTTCAAATGCCAGCTTATAGCTTCCCCTTCACGATCGGGGTCGGTTGCTAGATAAACATTATCTACTTTTTTTACATCCTCATTTAATTCTTTTACGATCTTTTTCTTTCCTGTTATATATGTATAATCGGGTTTAAAATTATTTTCTGTATCAACTCCCAAACCATATTTCCCTTTAGTTGATAAATCTCTTATATGGCCTTTACTAGATACAACATGATAATCTTTGCCCAAATATTTTTCAATTGTTTTTGATTTACTTGGTGATTCTACGATTACTAAATTTTTTGCCATCTTCTTCGCCTCCCATTAATTTATACACTAAAAAAAGGAATATGTCAATATTAAAAAATGGCAAAAATTACCAAAAAAATTCTTTCATATAATATTGCATTACATAAAATAAAAATGATATAATCAGTAAGTACAGCGAACCCAAAATAAAAACTTCATTAATTGTATGTATAGGTTATCAACACGCTGTACTTTTTTAATACTCTTTTGAGTATTTTTTTATAGACTTTTTTTTAAAAATACCTTATAATTTTAATGGTGAATAAAATGCAAATAAGAGAAATTAATAAAAATGAATTAGACAATTTTTTAACTACAATACCCCATTCGTTATATCAAACAGAAGAATATGCTAAAACAATGGAAAAACAAGGATTCAATATAAAAATACTTGGACTAGATGAAAATGGTAATATCATCGGTTCAACAATATTACTCATAAGTAAAAAAATGGGCTTTACTTATGCCTTTGCTCCAAGAGGATTTGTAATTGATTATAATAACTTTGAACTTGTAAACAAATTTACAACAGAAATAAAAAAATACTGTAAAAAAAATGGAATAGTCGCGATTAAATTAAATCCACGAATTATAAGAGAAATAAATGGTAATACTAATAATAATTATAAAGAAATATGCGCGAATTTAAGTAAATTAAAATACTCACACATGGGATATAATGATTTCTTTGAAAGCTTTAAACCTAGATTTGAAGCTATTATAGAAATAAAAGCAAAAGAAGCGATGTTCAATAATATCAAAAAAGAATATCGAACTAAAATCAGAAGTGCAATTGATAATGGTGTTGAAATACATAAAGGCACATATAATGATTTAGAATATTTATATTTGCAAACAGAAAAGAAATACCCTCGTGATTTATTATATTTTAGATATTTATATTATTTTTTCAGTCAAAATAAAAAAATTGATCTATTTTATGCTAAATTAGATTGCAAAAAGCTACTTAATAAATTTAGGATTCTTTATGTAAAACAAGAAAAAATATGTAGCGAAATAGATAAAGCAATAAAACTAAATCATTCAAACAAACTTACTGCTTTGAAAATAGAAGCTGATAATCTACTCGGAAAATATCATAATCAATTATCAAATGCAACCAAAATGGTTCAAAAGAATCCCGAAGGAATCATAATAGCATCCGCCCTATTTATAAAAGAAAGCAACGAAGTTTATATGATAATGGATGGTTTTGATAAAAAATATAAAAGATACAATGCTAAACACTTATTAATATGGGAAGTATTAAACTATTATAAAAATTATAAATATCTTAATTTAGGTGGTATGACATCATTAAAAGAAGACAAATATAAAGGATTGAATAATTTCAAAATGAACTTTGGAAGTTCGTGCTACGAATATGTTGGTGATTTAGAACTTGTTTGTATCCCAAGCAAATATTTTCTTCTAAAAAATGCAATGCCATATCAAGGGCTATTAAAAAAATAGTTTATTTATCAGCATAAATATGTTATAATGAATTTGAAAGGATGGAAATATGAAAAAACAAATAGTAATATATGGAACAATAGCTATTGCCTGCATCTTAATGGTTTTTGTTCTAATATTCTTAAATTCAAAAAAGACAGTTAGCTCAATAAAAGATGCAAACGATATGAAAAATAGTTTAAAAACTATTTATAAAGGATTATCATTACCAGAATTAGATATTAAAGTTTTAAAAAATGATAATGATATAAAAGGATATACTAATTTAGAAAATGTAGACGATATTGATGTTGTAGTTGCATCAGAACCATTAATAAATGCACAAGCTTATTTAGCGCTTCTAATCAAAGTAAAAGATCAAGCAAATGTTGAAAAAGTAAAAGAAGATTTATATAACAGTATTGATATGAATAGATGGATTTGTGTAAGTGCAGATAAATTATATATAACCAATAATGGAAATACAATATTTTTAGTAATGTCTGAAGAAGATTGGGCTAAAGAGGTTTATAATAGTTTTAAAAATTATGTAAACAATAATATTGGAAAAGAACTTGAAAAAAATAATTAAAGCACCATTTATGGTGCTTATTTAAAAGGAGGAAAAATGTTATTTACAAGTATTAGCTTTTTATATTACTTTTTACCAATTATTTTAATTATATATTTTATAACACCCGATAAATATAAAAATATAATATTATTAATATTTTCACTTATTTTTTATTTATATGGTGAACCAAAATATATTTTATTAATGTTATTTGAAATTCTAATTGCTTATATAGGAGGTATATTAATAGAAAAAGATAAAAGTAAATTTACCATAATATTATTAATACCTATAATTTTATTATTATTTTTTAAATACACAAACTTTTTTATAACAAATATTAATAACTTATTTAATTTAAAAATTAATTTACTTAATATATCATTACCAATTGGTAT
>CAJKKJ010000144.1 GCA_905200435.1 uncultured Bacillota bacterium
TTTATGTTGGGATGTATCTGATACTGGAAGTAAGAAAAAAGTATATGCTTATTTAATAGATAGTGGATTAAAAATGAATAATCAATTTACTTTATACAATTTGTATATAGTAAGTGAAGCACCAATATTCGCACCATCTGATTGTTCATTATTCTTTGCTGGATTTAATAATTTAATAAGTATAAATTATAATAATAACTTTAATACTTCTAAAGTAACAAATATGAGTTATATGTTTTTGCCGGCTACACCAGGTGATTGGGGCAATAGTGTTACTTTAACTGCTAATAACCAAAATGTTAAACCATCATTTATTGATAGAAAAAATGATGGCGAAATTGAGATGATGGCGTCTGATGGCGGTGGTAGTAGTGTTGGTTTTTATTCAGTTATTGAAAAATTAGATTTAAGGAATTTTAATACTTCAAACGTAACAAATATGAGTAGTATGTTTTATGGTTGCTCATCACTAACAAGTTTAAATTTAAGTAATTTTAATACATCAAGTGTAACAGATATGAGTGATATGTTTTCTCGATGTTCATCATTAACAAGTTTGGATTTAAGTAGTTTTAATGCATCAAATGTAACAAATATGGATTCTATGTTTTCTGGTTGTTCATCATTAACAAGTTTGGATTTAAGTTGTTTTAATACAACAAATGTAACAAATATGGATTCTATGTTTTCTGGTTGTTCATCATTAATAAGTTTGGATTTAAGTAGTTTTAATACAACAAATGTAACAAGTCTGGATTCTATGTTTTACTACTGTTCATCATTAATAAGTTTGGATGTAAGTGGTTTTAATACATCAAAAGTAACAAATATGAGTGGTATGTTTAGAGATTGTTCATCTTTAACAAATTTGGATTTAAGTAGCTTTAATACATCAAATGTAACAAATATGGATATGATGTTTTCTAATTGTTCATCTTTAACAAATTTGGATTTAAGTAGCTTTAATACATCAAAAGTAACAAATATGAGTTATATGTTTTCTAGCTGTTCAAAACTTCAAACACAAATAAATATAATGAATGCAAATACAACAAGTTATAGGTATATGTTTCAGTCGGCATTAACTGATCCTGATGCATATGTTATAATTGGTTATACTACTGAAACGCAATCTATTGCTACAGCAATGAAATCAAAGGCTGGTAGTAATTCATCAAAAATAACTTTAAAACAAATATAAAAAAGAGAAATTTTTCTCTTTTTTTACTTATTAATATTAGTTTCTTTAACAATGTAAATAGGTCTTTTTTTAGTTTCTAAATAAGTTTTAGATAAATATTCACCAATTATACCAATACAGAATAATTGAACACCACTTACAAAGAAAATAATACAAGCCATACTTGGCCATCCACTTACAGGATCACCAAAACATAAAGTTTTAACTATAATAACAATAATCATTATAAATGAAACTAAACAAAATAACATACCCATGAATGCTGCAATAGTAAGTGGAGTAGTAGTAAATGCTACAATACCTTCAATTGCATATGCAAACAATTTCCAAAATGACCATTTAGTTTCTCCAGCAACTCTTTCAACATTTTCATATTCAAGCCATTTAGTATTATAACCTACAAAACTAAATAATCCTTTAGAATATCTATTATATTCTTTTAATTCCAAAATTGAATTAACCATTTGTCTAGTCATTAATCTAAAATCTCTAGCACCATCTACCATTTCAACCTTAGACATTTTATTAATAATTTTATAAAACATTCTAGCAAAGAAACTTCTAATAGGTGGTTCTCCTTTTCTAGTAACTCTTCGAGTACCAACACAATCATAGTTTTCTTCTTCAATCAATCTAACCATTTCTGGAAGAAGACTAGGTGGATCTTGTAAATCAGCATCCATTATAGTAACATAATCACCACTAGAAAGTTCTAGTCCTGCAAGCATAGCAGCTTCCTTACCAAAATTTCTCGAAAAATGAATATATTTAACTCTTTTATCTTTTTTACTTAAATCTTTTACAATATCAATAGTTTTATCTTTTGAACCATCATTAACAAAAATAAATTCAAAATCATTTTTCATTTCTTTACTAACCTTATTAATTTCTTCATAGAAATAAGGTATAGCTTCTTCTTCGTTGTAACAAGGTACAACAATACTTAATTTCTTCATATACTCCTCCAACTACATTATAACACAAATAAAGAATAAAACAAATTACTTTACACTTGTTTTATTCTTTATCCAATTTATTTTTTTGAATAACATTCTTCTTATGATTACTAGGAGCATAAATTGAATATAATTTTAGATCTTTATTATCTATATTTGTAATATTATGGTAAGTACCAGCTGGTATAACAACACCATAACCATTATCTATTACTTCTTTTAAGTTTAAATTATCTTTATTAAATCCCATACTAACTAAAGCTTTACCTTCTTCTAGGTAAATAAATTGATCAACATCATGTACTTCTAAACCAATATCATCATTAACGGGAATACTCATTAATGTAAGCTGTAAATGTTCGCCAGTCCATAAAACAACTCTATAAAAATTATTCTTTTCAGTTGTTTCTTTTAAATCAAATGTAAAAGGATATGGACCATAATCTTTTAACTCTAATCCTTTATAATTATAAAATCTGTCAAAATTCATATTTCCTCCAAAAATATAATATGAAATAAAATAAAAAAACTTACAAAAAAATAAAAAAACATGTAAAATATATGTAGGAGGATTTATGAAATATATAGTTTATGAAAGAGATGTATGTCTTATAGAAGAAGTAAAAGGAAAATATATAAAAGGTGTTGATTATTATATTTTAAGACCACTAAATGATAAAACATTAAAAATAAGTGTACCAGTTAATTCTAAATTGTTAAGAAATCTTATAAGTTTAGAGGATGCGAATAAATTAATTGATAACATGAAAAGTATAGAAGTAATAGAAGATAATAAACAAATAGAAAATGAATATAAAAGGTTACTTGATACTGGTGAATTAAGTGATTTAGTAAAAATAATTAAAACAACATATTTAAGAAATAAAGAAAGAATTATCAATAAAAAGAAAATAAGTGAGAAAGATGATAATTACTTTAATAAAGCAGAAGATTATTTATATACAGAATTAGGTGTAGTATTTAATATGTCAAAAGAGAATATAAAAGAATATATAATAGAAAAGTTAAAATAACTCTAGTTAA
>CAJKKJ010000145.1 GCA_905200435.1 uncultured Bacillota bacterium
CCAATTAAAATATCAATTCCTGTTAATTTAAGAAATTATTATGAAAGTAGCACAATCAGAAATTTTTCTTCATATGTAAATGTTGGGATAGAACCAATATATGGTAATTACACATTTGAAGAAATAATAAAAATAGTTAAAAATACTTTGGGACTTGGTTTAACAGAAAAGAAACTAAATGCTAAATTCAGCGCTAACGTAAAATTATCAGAAAATATTTTTATTCGCTTAATACCAATGTTTATAAAAAAAAGAATTATGTCATTAACAGATAAAATGATGGGAGATAGATATTGTACTCATACATTATCAAATTTAGGAAATATAGTTACCCCAAAACCACTTGATAACTATATAGAAGAATTAGGATTTATTATCGGAAAATCAAGAGGAAAGCCAGGCTCATGCTCTTGTGTAGGATATAAAAACAATATTTATATAACATTTTCAAGAAAAATAAAAGAAACAGAATTAGAAAGAATATTTTTTACTAAATTAGTTGAAATGAATATTCCTGTTTTAATAGAAAGTAATAGGAGGTAAGTTATGTCATATTGTGTTAATTGTGGTGTAAAATTAAAAAAGTCAGAAAAAGTTTGCCCTTTATGTAATACCAAAGTTATTAATCCAAATATTGTGGATAATGAATATAAACCAGTATATTCATCAATTGTTGAAGAATATAAAAAAATAAATATTAAATTTCTTTGCACATTAATAACTGAAATACTTTTTGTAGTCGCTCTAATAACAGTATTATGTGATTTTATAATATCCAAAAGTTTTTCGTGGTCAATTTATGTAGTTGCATCAATAATATATTTAGATAGTAAATTATCCTTTGTTTTATATAAAAAAAAGTTTATTCCTTTAATAATAGAACTCATATCAACAGAAGGATTACTATTTGTAATAGCATATCTAAATAATGGTTTGCACTGGTTTTTATATCTAGTATGTCCATTTATATTTATTGTTTGGTTATATTTAATACTATGTATATTTATATTTAGAAACAAAAAATACAACTTTTTAAGAAGATTTGCTTTAGCTTTCTCATCAATTTCTGTAATACTATTAGTAATAGAAAGTTGTATTGATTTATTTAAAAATGAAAAAATAGTTTTAAACTGGTCGATTTATGCCGTATTACCAATTACAATTATAGGAGTATTAATATTTATAATCTCTTATAATCAAAAATTAATAGATGAAATAAAACAAAGAATATTTATCTAAATATAGAAAATAAAAAAAGACCTAAAAGGTCATTCGACATTTTCAGGAATTAATATTTCTAAATACTTAATAATTTCATCTTTAGTATATTTATTAGAATCTCTTAACCATTCAATTCCTAAGTTAAGAACACCACCCAAATAAAATTTAGCAATAATATTTGTTGGAACCTTAGTACTAATATTACTAGATTCCATTTTTTTTATAACTTCGTTATTTGCAACACTTGATAAAATATCCATCATAATACTATTTCTATTATTTATCATAATGGCATTATATATGTCTTTTTTGTTTTCTATATGGTCTAAAAACAATCTTATCATTTCTAAATAATATTCTCTTGTATTTAAAATATTTTTATTCTTATTAAGCTCATTAGTAAATTCTTCCTTTAAACTATTAATAAATTCAACTAAAAGATCATATTTATCCTCATAATGAGCATAAAAAGTAGATCTATTAATAAGAGCTTTAGAGCATATATCTGAAACTTTAATTTCTTCGAATGTTTTTGTCTTCATTAAATCAATCAAAGTTTCATATAAAACCTTTTTAGTCTTTACAACCCTTAAATCATCTTTCTTGTCCATCTCACATCACCTATATATATTATATGTTTTTATTAAACAAAAGTAAAGATAACTTTAATAATGTTGGCTTTTATGAATACATATTTATATTTTTGTTGGTTATTATACAAAACGTAAAAAATACTGGTGTTATTTTTTTAGTGCAAGTAATAGAATAATTAAGTGTTGGAGGGATAAAAATGAAAAAATTTACAGATTTTATATGTAAACATACAAATCTAATATTAATATTAACCATAATTTTATTATTTCTATCATTTGCAGGTATAAAATTAACAAAAATAAATTATGACATTCTAGTATATTTGCCCAAAGATATAGAAACAATAAAAGGTCAAGATATCTTAACAGATGATTTTAATATGGGTTCATACTCAATAGCTGTAGTACAAGATTTAAGTAGTAAAGACATATTAAAATTAGAAGACAAAATAAAACAAATAGAAGGCGTTAATGAAGTAGTTTCACTATATGATGTAATAGGAACAAATATACCCGCAAGTATATTGCCAAGTGATATAACAAAATATTTATATCAAGATAATAGCAATCTATTATTCATAACATTTAATGATGGTACATCAAGTGAAAATACAATAAATGCTGTAAAAAGTATAAGAAATCTAAAAGTCTCAAACCTTAAATTAGGTGGCATGAGTTCAATGGTTTTAGATACAATGGAATTATCAGAAAAAGAAATATTTATCTATATTTTAATAGCAGTTTCTCTATGTATAATAGTATTACTAGTATCTCTAGATTCATATATAGTACCTATATTACTATTATCAAATATCGGAATAGCAATCATATTCAATTTAGGTACAAATGTATTTATGGGTAATATTTCTTATATAACAAAAGCTTTAGTTGCCGTATTACAATTAGGAGTAACAACCGATTTTTCGATATTCTTATATCATTCATATGAAAGTAAGAAAAAAAATTATCAAACAAAAGAAGAAGCAATGAAAGAAGCAATAAAAGAAACATTTACAAGTGTTATTGGAAGTTCATTAACAACAATAGTAGGTTTCTTAGTACTATGTACAATGCGTTTAACACTAGGCGTTGATTTGGGAATTGTAATGGCAAAAGGAGTATTACTAGGTGTAATATGTGTATTAACACTATTCCCATGTTTGCTATTAAAATTTGATAATTTAATTGAAAAAACTAAACATAAAAATTTAAATTTAAACTTTAATAAATTAAATACATTTATAGTAAACAAAAGAATACCTATATTTATAATATTTTTAATTCTATTAATACCTTGTTATTTAGGATATAAAAAAATAGATGTCTATTATAAAATGGATTCATCATTACCTAGCACACTAGAAAGCACAAGTACTAATA